>JAEEZR010000046.1 GCA_016292035.1 Caryophanales bacterium | reverse complement strand
ACTAGTAATTACTAGCCTTTATAATTAATAAATCTTTCAATAGAGCGAACTCTAGTAAATCCCTGTTCATTATATTCTCCCCATCTATCAATGTTATTACCATCAATATCAAAGAAATAAGAATTTCCACCTTCTAAAGACCATTCTCTATTATTCTTTAAACAATCATCAACTAAATCGTTTCCCTTAGCTAAAACTATCTCTGTTTTCTTAGAGTAATAAGGAACAAAAATGATTCTTTGCTTAACACCTTTATCACGAAAATAAATAGTCTTCCATTTACCTTCGTTATCCCAAGAATGAATCTTTGTTAAAATAGCAGATGTATTAGGATCAATCTCCTTTAATAAATCAATAGAATTACCAAGAATAGGAGCTTCATACAAAATTTTCTCCCAATCAGCATTCCTTATATATTCTATCTTAGCCCCACTAGGAAGTTTATCCCTATCTGGATTCTTTCTCCATTCTTCAAATAATAGTCCTTCAGTATCAATAAGGGTTCCATCACAATCAAAATATATCATATATCTCCTCCCATATTAATAATACAATATAAAGAGGAAACATATATGTCACATTAAAACTTTTCCTCCAAAATTTCTATTTTGCTTATTCTATCTAAGTAAAAATGTCTGATCTCTTGCTTATTTTCACAAAAAGCAGCTACTCCCCATTTGCTTTCTAAAACAATTAAGTTATAAGGTCTAATAACTCTTTTAGTCATACTATCATGTTCTTTTGAATAATACTCAATGTAACACTTTTGTCTATTAACGACAGCTTTACTAAGAGTGTTGTAAAGTTCTTTATCCTTTAATAAAACACTAACAGGTTTACTAGTGACTTCAGGAAGCTTAACTTCTTGAGTTAAATAATAACCACCATAAGGGCCTCTTAGAGATTCAATAAAAATACCAGCAAGTTCTAGTTCGTTTTTATACTCTCTAATCATTCTAGGAGAAACTTCTAACTTACTAGCTAATTCCTTAATACTATATTTCTTACCATTTTGAAGTAGTCTAAGTAAAGTAATAGCATTAGATAATTTAGACATAAACACACCTACTTTTTAAAAGATAACATTTTCTGATCTTCAAGACTTATTCCATAAATATCTTTATAAATATTTTGAACATCAAGTGAAGTGGCTTTTTCTCTTTCAATACCAAGTAAATTTAAAGTATTATATACTTCTTCTTCACTCTTTCCTTCAATTTCTAAATAAGATGGAATTAAAGGCCATGAATCTATATCAACCTCTACTCCATTTAAATCATACTTAATTCTTTTGTTTTCTTGAATACCTCTTGGATTATAACCAAGTTCATGAAGAATTTCATTAGCATTTTCAAAACTATCAACTACAATTTCCAGTTCCTTAGTGCCATCAATTTTATCAGAAGATACATCTTTAATAGTTAATGTTGTAACTTCTCCATTAGTTCTAAGCCTAATCCATTTATTAGGAAGAACAGGATTAAAATCATAAAGAAATCTTCTTTGAAAAGAATCTTCAATCTTTTTAGCCCCTAAAACATTTAACTTATCTATAATTTTGTCTACATCTATTTCTAGAACTCTAACTTCATATTCAATATGACTCACAGTATTCACCTCTTAAAATTATTATATAAAAAAGAAGTAAACAATACTAGTACAAATTAAAAAAGACTAGCCAGCTAGTCTTAATCTTTAATATCCTTCTTTAAGCCCACTTCCATCAAAGAATAAGCTTCTTTTTCTAGATAAACAATTATCCTTATATCTAAAGTAAACAAACATAGTCTTTCCATTACCAGCAACATACATGTTATTAGTGCAAGAACAACTTTCTGCATCATTTAATCTTAATGTTTCAATAAAGTCTTCGCCTAAAGAACTAATTAGTTCTCTATAGTCAATGAAGTTAGATCTAGCATACTCATTAACTTTACTCATAGATATAAATCCAACCGAATTAATATCGGTTTCACTCACTTTTTCTAAGAAATTAACTATTTCTTCTTCAGAATCAATCATTCCTTTAATTAATAAACAATTTATTCTTAAATCACAGTTAAGACTGGACTTCAAACTAATTAAATCATCGTGACTTATAGTATCAATACCAAAAACGCTATTATTGATGCTATCAATATAATGATGTCTGCTAAGCTGAATAGATGTAATATTATGTCTATTTATCATATCAATATTTTCAAGTAATAAACTTCCATTAGTATTAATAATAATTTGTTTACCATAGTTTTCTAAAAGAGAAATAACACTTTCAAGTTCATTACTAAAAAGGAAAGGTTCACCTCCAGAAACAGAAAACCTAGAAACTTTATCACTTACCTGATTTAAAATAGATTCTAATAATTTTAAATCAAGTTTAGAATAATTCTTGTTACATTCATTTAAACAAAACTTACACTTAGCATTACATAAGTTAGTAAGATTTATATAGAATGGAAACTTTGAAGAATTAGAGCATAAATATGGCTCTATATTATATATTTTATCATTAATAAGCAATTCCATTTTTAAACACTCTTTTATTCTTCTTTGAAAGTATTAATTCACTAGCATTATCTTTTTCTAAAGAAGACATACAAGCAGAACCACTATTTCCTCCCCCAGAAAAAGCGCATCCTCCAGTATGAGGACTTGGAGCACTGCTTTTGCAAGGACTGTACGTTCCTTTTCCTCTATCTGAAGAGTCACTACCATAAGAACAGCTAAATACTGCATCCTTTAAGCTGCTTACTTCTTCACTATTAAGTTCTAAACCTAAATCAGAAAGTTTCTCGTTGATATATTTAACAAATGAATCATATGTAAATAGTGCAGGATGAACTCCATACATTTTTTTAATTTCATCAACAGGATTAGATGATCTTTCAAAAATTTTATCTACAAAACTTTTTATTTTATTTTCTGACATAATAACCTCCCTTAACGTTTATAATAGCATAAAGATATATCTAAATCAATGTTGTTTTCTAATCCTAATTATATCTTTCTTAGGCTCTACTATTTCTTTGCCTGATAAAAAATCTACTATAGGAACGTCATAATTATATTTCTTTAACAATCTATATATTACTTTGTAGTCATCAATTCGGAAAGAAACGACTTCCCATTCATACCACTTTAATATGTCCTTTATATCGTCATTTCTTCTATACATTTCTCTTCGATTACACGTATGAGTATACAAAGCAACAGCAACTAAATATTTTCTTAAATCTACATTGTTTTCAACACATATTTCATCATTTAAAGAACTTACTTCAGAAACTTTATAGTCTTCTAGCAAAGCAGGATCAAGAATTAAAGAGATGGCCCTGTTATAAATAAGCCATGCATAATCATCTCTCCAATCTTTATTAAGAAAATGACTCATAACATATTCATCTAAGTTTTCTTCTTGTGATAAACCTAAATATTCTCTAAGATAAGAAGAGGCATCAGTGCACTTTAAACGAGTATGTTTAGATGCTTTTTTAAATATTTCATCATTAATAGGATAAAAACCAAAAGAAATTCTTGGAGATAAACCTGTTTCAGAAGTATAGTGAGTATCTCGTGTATTAATTTGTCTTTCCCTAAGTGCTTCCTTATCACAGAAAATAGTGCCATCTCTTAATATACTCTCAAGTACTTTCAAATGAGCATCTTTATAACTTCTGTCATAATAAGATGGCAAGTATTTATTTCCAGTAATACCATGATATAAATACTTTCTAATATCTAAATTAGTCATATAACCTCCTCAAATAATGAAACATATTATACCGCAGCATAAAAAAAGAACCAAGTATCAACTTGTTTCTTTTAACAAATTATCATTTTCTATAAGAATTACTACTTTTAGTCAAAATAGAAGAATCTTCTATAGTAATTGCTTTACCAGTTTTATGTAAAAAATACTCTTCAATATCAGCATCAACATAAGGGATAAGCTCTATAGGCAAACCAAAATAAGCAGATATAATCTTTTTAGTTTTATCTCCAAGTAATACTCTATCAAATCTACAGTCTCCGAATATAACTAAATTATCAATAGTATCATCATCAATATATTGTCCAGATGTTAGTTCTTTAACAGCCTCTTCCTTATTATTAAAACACCACTCTAAAGTAAGTGTACCTTTACTACCAGTAGTAAAAAAAGCAGTTGGCTCTCCATAGAACTTTCTAAGCATCTCATAAAAATCACTTAACACAGCAAATTTTTCACCAAGAGATTTATATGTAGGTGAAAAAGAGTCTACTTGTATTCTTAAAAAATTATCTTTGTTAATCTTATAATAAAAATTAACAAAATTATTACTAACTAAAGTATTTTCACTATTTATTCTATATGAAGAAAAATATCTTCCTTCACCAAGTTCATTATGTATATCACCAGTTAATCTTGCCTTATCGCCCAAATTCTTTTTAATTTGAATAGCTAAAACACTACAGTCTTCTGATCTAGAATATATATCTTTCATAAAACCCTCCACAATCACTTATTATATATATTTAAAATTATTTTTCAATAGAAAATATACTATATTTCATCTTTATTAATATTTCTCGCTTCAAATGATTTATATATTTTTTCCATATCACGGTATTGGCCATCTTTAAGCTCTGTTTTATAAGCTTCAAATTCTATATTATCACCATTAGTGCTTAGCTCTTTATCAATATCATAAGAAACACTTACTATTTCAAAAGAAAATGGATCAAGTACATTTAATGAATCTATATTACCAGTTAATATAGCGTAGTTAGCGCATGTAGTAAACAAAACATTACCATCCTTACTATCATTTCTAAATACGTCGATAGAATCACCTACAGAACCAGGATTAATAATAAACCTATTATATATTTTTTGAGAATAAGGTGTATGTATATGCCCGCATACAACTACATCAGCCACTTTATCAGAAACAGTTTTCTCACTAGGTAAAAATAAAGGATAATAATTAGTAATAAAATCTATGTTTCCTACAAACTTATCATTTCTTTCAGGATGAGCATGAATAAGCCTTACAAGTCTTCCACTTAAATAAAACTCATAACTAAAAGGAAGATGCTTAATATATTCCCTAGTCTCATCATTAATTTTTCCCTTATTCCAATTAATTCTTCTAATATTTTCTTCATTTATCTTTGATAAATCTAAATCACTAGTAAAAAACTCATCGCAGTTACCCATAATAATAACTTCACATTTATCTTTAATTAAGTCAAAACACTCTTGTTGATTAGAGCCCTTAGCAAGTATATCTCCAAGACAATATACTTTATCTACTCCTCTTTTATCCATATCTGCTAGTACTGCTTTTAAAGCTTCTAAATTACCATGTATATCAGATATAATAGCTATTTTATCCATAAATTTCTCCCTTCATATAATTAATTATTAGTAAACTTCAAAACCGTCCTATCATATTTACCAATACGTTCTAATTTATAATCACCTTTAGTGTATTCATTAACTACTCTAATCCAAAAGTTCTCAGCTCTTGAAGAACATGGAAGACTTTTAATAGTCCACTCCCCTTTAAATTTATCAAACACTTTAGTAATGCACTCACTTCCAAGATGATTACCTTTATAATTATTTAAAATGAACATCTCTTGTACCACTTTGCCATTATCTACACTATCAATTAAAGTAAAACCAATAACGTTATCGTCCTCCATAAACAAAAACGCAAAGTTACCAGTTTCATCAAAATATTTATCAAGAGGATCATATAAATATCTACAAGTACTAGAATCAAAATCAATAGGAAAATAAGCACTAACATCATGTAAGTAAAGCTGAAGTAAATTATCAAGTAACTTTACATTATCTTTCTTAACCTCTATTAAAGTAATCATAATATCACCTAAAACCATTATATAAAAAAAGACTAGATAAATCTAGTCTCCTATTAACTAGCAATCTGAAAATTAACATTATTAGTCGAAGTTGGTCTAAGCACATCAATAACAGATTGATTTTTAACTTTAAAAGTAGCACCTGCTTTAACATTTTGCATAGCATTAGTAAAGTTAGCACTGCTTGGTATATTAAAGTTAGACATATCAACGCTTTCTATACTACTAAGTCCTCTAAACATTTGATGTACATCAGTTACGTTAGTAGGATTCCAAGTAGAAATATTAAGAGTTTTTAAAGATGTCATATTAGAAAAAACATTGTAAAAGTCTGATACACCAGACATATCAAATCCACTTAAATCAAGATGTTCAATCTTAGAGCATCCATTAAAGGCTTGATTAAATCCTATTAACTTTGGATGCCATCCATCAAAGTTTATACTTTTTAAATTTTTACATTGATTAAACGGATACCAAAAATGAGTTAGAATATCTGTGTCAAATCCACTTAAATCAAGAGTTTCTAAAGCAGTGTCATATCTAAACATTCCACTCATAGCTGTAACATATTTAGTACTAAAGTTAGAGAAATCTATACTCTTAAGATTACTCATGTATGAGAATAAAAACCTAGAATCTCTATACGCAACTATTGTTCTATCAGAAGTTACATACATTTTATATAAACCACTGGAAGATCCAGGAACTAAATATCCAATAACACTTCCATCTTGTGCAAAAGATAAATCCCAAGTAATTACAGCGTCAGAAGGCACAGTTAAATTCTTTCTAAATGCTATAGATTCTATCTTATCCTTCCACTCACATGACCTATAATAAAGACCACAATTATTGGAATCATTATAATCATTTTCTACCATTAAAACATCATGATAATTATAACTAGTTCCTTTCATTCTAGCTTTTAAGAATTTAGCATAGTTAGTTAATACCGAATCAGGTAAATTACTATTCCAGTTACCATAATCTATCCAGTTCCACATATTAACGCCTGTAGATCCTTCACCAAATCCATGTGTCATATAACTAATACCATTCTTGTCTAAATAGTCAAAGAACATTGAAGCATAAGCTTCAGCAAATCTAAATTTATCATCTTCTACCAAGTTTTCATTAATAATACTTGTGCCAGTTTCAGACTCAATAACAGGAATTCCGGCATCAACAACTGCTTTAAACTTATCAAACATCTCTTTAGTAAGTGTCATTGAATACATGTGATGTGTATACATAATATTATCATAAGGAAGTTGATCACCTATAACAACATCTATATCTTTATCCCAGCTAGGAGATCCAACAAGCACTAAAGCATTAGGGCTTATCGCTCTAATAGCAGGGATTACACTATTTGCATGTGCCTTTATTTGAGCCCAGGTATTATAGTTTTCTGGTTCATTCCATATTTCGTATATTAAATGCGGATCATTAGGATATTTAGTAGCAAGCTTAGTAAAGAACTCGACAGCTTTAGAAGTAAGAGGATTACCTCCTTGCCCTGTTGGATTCCATCCTATAATCATGTACATATCATTTCTAATAAAAATATCAATAACCTTGCTAATCCACTCGATTAATTGATCACCATGAACTACATAGTTATCAGGTTGCCAAGAAGAACTATCATCTGGTGTATTAGCATAAATAAGCCATCTAAAAGTATTAGCACCCCAGCTTTTTAAAGCAGAAGCGGAAGTATCATTATGATAGTATGTAACATAATCATAATCATGCAAATTACTTCTTCCACTTCCTGCTCCGATTAATCTAATTTTATCTCCATTACTATTACATATCTTATTTCCACATACATGAAGTTGACCATTATAAGAAGCAAGTTTTCTTTCATCTACTTCACCGCAAACACTAACTTCATTATTTTCATAGCAATAGCTTTTATCATCAACTATGCAATTAGAAGCATAAACCACTTTACCCTTAGATATTTGATACGAACCACATCTTAAAGAGTCATCACTAGGATAATTAGAAAAATGAAACTCATCAAAAGAATACACACCATCACTAATTGAGCTACTAGAGAAAATATTTTCAGCAATACTATTATCTACATTAGAAATATGGCCTTTAACATTAACAGCATAAGCTTTATCCTTAGCCTCATTAAACATCCTAAGTACATTAGGTAAAACAGCTATCATAAGAATAGCAATAATTGCAATAACAACTAATAATTCTATTAAAGTAAATCCCTTTTTAAGTTTCATCTGTTTCATGTTCATCCTCTATATTCATACTAATTTTACAAATATAGAATATAAAAGTCAACAAAAAAAAGACTAGATTATCTAGCCTTTTTTGGTTTTAAAGTTAACTGCTTAGGCATTTCTTTAGCCATATTATAGTTTTTATATGCATCTTCTTCAGTAACTTCTTTTATAACATCAATGAAATCAGGTACATTAACAACCTCATCTTCACTGCTAAGCTCTACTTCCATAATAGCTTGCTTATTCCATTCAGGATATACATCTATTTCAAAGTATTGATTATTATAAGAAAGACAATATCTAGTTTTATGAATAGTATGAAGGCTTTCATCTCTTTCTCTATCTAATAGCTTATAATATTCTTTCTCAGTTAATCTCTGTTCAGTTTCAATTCTCTTTAAATTAGATATTTTTTTCTTTTCAGTCAAATAGTAAATATAGTCTCCATCTAAGCCTCTAGCCCTTACTCTTCTTTCAGAATCATTATCGCTTTTCAAATAAGTCTGAGATATTTCAATCTTACTACAGTTAGAAATACTTTCTAAATACTTTATATTTGGAAAACTTATTAAGTATTTTCTTTCAATTTCAAATGGTTCAGGTTCACCAAGGAAAGAAGAAATTTCTTTTAATAATCTTTGAAGTTTTTCCTCAAAATCAGTACTATTATCTATAATTCTAAAATGAGGGTGTCCAGTCCAAGAAGCAATAATCTTATCATCTATTTCTCTTGCTTGCTCTATAGTTTCTGTTCTAGCATTATTATTATCAAGAGTATAAATATTTTCTTTACCTTTTGCGGCAGTTACCAAATGGAACACAGCATCATAAGAATCTCTTTCAGAAACTAATGAAGTATTAAAAGCTCTTAGTATTCTCTTAAACTCATTTTCTTTCATATAAGCCTTATTATCAAGCATACCTCTATCACAAACAATAAGTATCTTATTAGCATTCATTCCTTTAGCTCTTTCTTCAAAAATCTTTTCCTTAACCTTTTGAAGTTCAACTTGCCCAAGCTGATAATCAAAGTTAGACTTACATGTCCATGGAGCTACACCATTAGAGATTAATTCAGTAGCTGTTTCACTAACAAATAAAACAGTATATCCTTTTTCTCTAAAATAATTATTAATCCAGCTAAGAGCAGTTGTCTTACCGGCACATGGTCCCCCTGTTAAAACAATTTTAGTAATATTATTATGTTTTTCTTCTTCCATATTACTAATTAATTCATTAATTGATATATCATATAAACTAGCAAGTTTCCTTATCTCATCGATATTAGGTGATGATTTACCATTTTCCCATTTACTAACAGCCTTATCAGACACATCTAGCTCATAAGCAACATATCTTTGAGTAAGTCCACTATTTTTTCTTAATTCAGTTAAATAATTTCCAAACTTAATACTATCCATATACCCTCCTAAGTTTATTATACATTAATTACTTTCTATTTTCTAACTTTTTCTTTCTTAATCTACTTTCAACATCTCGTTTTATTTTCATAATTTCAATTATTTCTTCGTCAGTCAACTCTTCATTTTCACTTTTTATTTGTGCATACATTTCCATGCCTTTAACAAAATCATCATGATTGCTATACCACATACCAGAAGAACGATAATCGATTAAACGATTCTTATTAATATATGCCGAATAAGCTTTTTGCTCTAAAGTAGCATATTCTTCTTTATATAAAGTATCGAGCCCACACTTTAAGCATCCATAATAATAATGATTCATATCTTCAAAAATATCATAAGTAGACCCAGATACAACAAATAAATGCTTACAACAGCTACACTTTTTAATTATTTCATCTTGATAAAGCTCCTTATACTCTTCTAGATAACGATCAAGTTTTTTATCCACAGCAATAAATTCTTTTACTTCCTTTACCTTGAGAAGAGAATTCCTTCTTCTTTTTACCTCTTCAATATCCTTTTTCAAATCTTCTAACTTATTCATATATCCTCCTTACACTTTCATTATAACTATAAAGATATCTACAAAGAAGGAAATACACTCTACTATTGGTAGAACTTAAAAAAGATAAGTTATTTAATTTATCTTTCTTTCAAGAATACCATCTCTTCTTTCTTTCATTAATAAACTTATAACTTCATCAGCTCTTTCATTCTTATCGGTATATAAACTAATTTGATGTTCAAATCCTTCATCACTTAATAAGTAATCTTTTATTTCTAAAATAAATGAAGGATCACTAATAGAAATGGAATAATCTGAATATATACCTAAGTAATCAAAAGAAATACTCTTATGCACTTTAGCCCTATGAGAATAACCTAGATAATAAACATCATTAAATAGGCTAAGATTGCCCCTTATAGCATTCATAATTGCGTCATGAAAGTATTTTCTTTCTTGAGTGCTAGTAGATTTATTATACTTTCGAACGAAGTCACTTAATATAGCAGACCCGTTACGAAGAATACTAAAGTCAACATCACTTCTAGATAATAGTTTTAAATTACATTCAAAGCAATCACTAACAATAGGTAAAACAGTAAAAATAGGTTCATCAGAAGAATATATAGGAGCATTTATATTTTCAATTAAATTCTCATTAACCATATCAATATAAATCTTACTTAAAATATTAGATTCAGAAATTCTACCTAAAACTACTCTTAAAACATCAATGCTATAAAAGTGTTCCATGTCCCAGTAACTAACAATTAATTTTTCAAGTGATTTCATATCACTTACATTATACTTCTTTTGAATCATATTTATACTATCAACAAATTGAATAGCTTTAATATAAAATTCATTATAGTTTCCATACTTATGAGCACATTTAAGAAGTTCATTATTATAATTATCATCAAAAAATACAAAAGATTTTAAAAAATCTCTTACGGTAATAATATCTTCATCACTATCAATAGCGTATCCGGCTGTAAAAGAAAGCATATCAAGTTCAGTTTTAATAAAATTATAATCATATAAAGCACTAAATAGTTTATCCATATTATCCCCCGCAAAAGTAATAAACGATTATATTATAGCAAAAAAGACTAGATGGTTCTAGTCTTAATTATTAAGTGTAACAGTAGCAAAATTTTCATCATCAATTTCAAAATACTTAAGTGAAGAAGTTATAGCTGTTTTAGACTTAGATTTATTTGATGTATTACCTCTAACAATAAGTTTATCTTGATTATCAGCAGTTGATTCACTAATCATTACATTAACGCTTCCACTTCCATTATAGACAACCTCATTATTAGAGAAAGTTAATGTTCTATTAGATGTAACTCCAGCATCTTGTACTAGTTTATATCTAGCTACTTTAAAACCACTTCCGCCATTAAAATAGTTATTATCAATAAGAGTATTATTACTTAAAGATAAAGGCCCACCATCACTATTATTAAAAACAAATATACCATAACCACTTTTATCAGATAAATTAAACCTATTACCACGAATAGTAACAGAATTACCAGGGTTTCCAGCAACTACATACTGACTAAATGAAGTAGATGTATTTATATTATTGTTTTCAACAATAATAGGAACAGTTACACTAGAAAGTCTAATTAAAAATCCAGTACTATACGAATCAATAGTAGTACCATTAATAGTTAGTGAATCACTAGTGCCACAAGTGAAAGTATTATTACTTATTGTAAGACTTCTAGTTGGAGTAATAATTCCACTTAAAGTATTAGTAATAGCATTACTTGTATTAGTAATAGCTATATTATTACCTGAAATAATACCAGGAGCATAGCTTCTAATAGCAACGCCTGCATCACCTATAAATGTATTATTAATAATGTTATAGAATGGCTCTCCTGCATGTGGCTTAGCACATATATATCCTTCACCAAGGCCGGCATTAGTTAGTTTATTATTTGAAATAGTAAGATCTCTAACTTTGGTATAAATGCCTTCCCTATCATGCCCATAACCAACTAAGTTAGTAACAGTGTTATTATCAATAACAGCCTTATCAGCCTTAACAGCAATAAAGTTTGCATTTATTACATGAACGCTTTCTGAAAAATCATCTCCAGTATATAAATTAGAAAAATTATTATTCTTAATTACTAAATTAACAGCCTCTTTTTCAGTAACGTTAGTTATGTCACCAATAAATAATGCACTAACAAATCCTTGAACTGTATCAGTAGAACCTAACCCATTAAAAGTATTGCCAGTATAAGTAGCATTATTTAAAGATAAATTATGATAAATAGCTACCTTTTCAATATTACTAAAAGTACAATTTTCAGCAGTACTATTTCTAAGTATACTACCTGAAGGAAGTTCATTTTCATCTTTAGCATAAGAAGCTATTTTAACATTTTTAAATGTACAATCTTTATATATAACATCAACTGGTCCATTCGGAGTAACAAAGAATATAACTGTACCATCTTCATCAAGCTTATGTGTACCTACATAGTCTATTCTTTGAGAAGCTCCGCCATCAAAAGTAATACCTTGAGCATTTATACCATATGTAGATTTAAATGTTCCGTTTTTTACAGTAGTTTTATTTTGCCCACTACCACTTAACCTAACATATTTATTAGCAGTAACAGTAGTGCTATTCATATTAAATGTTCCATCAGGAATATAAATAACATTTGCACCATAAGTAATAGCCTTAGAAAAAGAACTGCTATCATCACTACTACCATCGCCCTTAGCACCAAACTGTTTAACACTCATATTATTCTGACTTTTAAGTTTAGCCTTTAATCCATTTTTAAGCGCAAAAATAGTTATATCATCTGTAGTTAAATTTTCATTAGTAACATCGTAGTATGCTCCTCCACCATCATTTAATGAATAAAATCCTTTAGTTTCAATAACCTGGCCATTAGATAATCCTGAAGCACTTTTCATAACACTTATATTATCTACTACTTTATCAGCAGTAATTGATGTATTAGATAAAGAAATAGAGTTTTCACCACATGAACATCCTCCAGTCATTGAACAAGATATTGTTCCACCTTGTACAAAGTTTTGAGGATCAATGCTAGTTGGATCAACAGAGTTAATATAGCAGTAATTAGAGTCTTCAACTGCAATACCAGAAACTTTATCATTATCAAACGTAACTAGATATTTAGCATCACTATCAGTAACATCAAGTTTTTCACCATCATTACAAGCTCCATCTAATCCGAAGCAATAAATAGAAATGTTTTTACCACTTAAAGAATCATACTGTTTTTGTGTTTCAGCAGCTTTTATTAAATTACCAACCTGAGTTTTAAATGCGCTCTCCTTGCCACCTTTAAACATATTTAATATATTTGGCAAAGTAAGAACCATTAAAATAGCTAGTATTGCAATAACAGCTAAAAGTTCAACAAGTGTAAAACCTTTTCTACTTTTCATATCCATTCTCCTACTATAAAAAAGTATAGCATTTTTAAAATGAATGGTCAATTAATACATAAAAAAAGACTAGATAATTCTAGTCATTTTTTAAAACAAAAATATTATTTAATCTCTTCTCTATTATAAGAACTTCTCTCTACTTTTAGTTTATATTTATGCTCTTCCCCTTCAGGCGAAGTAATAGTGAAAATAGTATTTCCCGTCTTTTTAAACTCCGCATTAACCATATAGCATTTTATATTTTCTTCATAAACAATAAAAACTTTTCCATACTCTTCATCTTCTAGTTTAACTTTATAAGTATCATCAAATTCATATCCTGTTTCTCCACCACTAATTAAAATAGTTGTATTATAGTAGTTTTTATCAGAAGAAATAGCCATTATGCTCATAGCAATAATAGTAATAATACTTATTATAAGTGTAGCTATTTTAAGTCTCTTATCTTTAAATACATATAAAGAATAAATAATCATGCTAGTAGCGCAAAATAGTGCACTAAGTAAATGATTTGGAAAGAATGTAAGAGTTTCACCTAAGAATCCTTCATAGTGGTATCCTACGAATAATATAACAGGAACAAGTATAAATAGTCCCCACCATTTATCTTTCTTTAAATAGTGCCCTATAAAGCCCATAGGAATAGTTAAAAGAGTCCATCTAAACCAACCAGGGTAGTATCCAAATATTCCCCATCCAAGTGGATTAGTAGGAACCTGCACTAAATAAACAAGAGGCTGACTTATCAAAAAGAATACAAAACACTTAAGCGCACTATCAAAAGGACTCTTAGAATTGACTATAATAATAGTTCCAAACAAAATCCACCATTCAAAGCTAATAGATATATCTGCAAAAGAAGTATCTTTAGTAAATGGAAGCATAGCAACTACCCCAGTATAAATACCTATAAGAATAGAAAAAATAATTAATTTTTTCCATGTAATATTAAGTTCACCAAATAATTTTTTCATTAAAACACATCCTTATTTTTTTCTCTTATTAATAATAAATAATATTGATCCAACTACTAATAATAACCCTCCTAAATAAATAAGTAGACTATATTTAGTAGCTGCATATATAAAAAAGCATAAAGCACCAAGAATAAATGGTATATCATTAAATTTTTTCATACTCTAGCTCCTTTCTTATCATCAAAATTAATTATACTAACTTTAGTAATAACTTGGTTATTTAAATCATCTCTATTTTTACCAGCAGCTCCAATTCCCCCTACTCCTTTACTAATAATAGTAGGAACGCCACCAAATAAATGCATTCCTCTAGCATAGAAATTAATAAAAGGTATAGGCTTATTAATTGGAGATTCACAGTAACTCATATATTTAATCTTTTCAAATGAATCTTTATGTTTAGGAAATCTCTTTTGAAGTTTATCAGATAATTTTTCTAATTTAATAACAGTCTTATAATCAACTAACCCATTATGATGATGTCCACTCAACACTAAATCTAACTTCTTAGTTGGATAATCATCCATTAATAAAAGCTTTTTATCGTTCGCTATAACAGGAGTATGAATAAGTCCTATATTAAAGTAACCATTCTTAATAGCTTTAGGCATATATTTATAAATATCTTGAGCTATTATCTTTCTTTTTCTTCTAGATATATCTCCTACCCCATAAGCTCTTTTAGGCTGCATATAACCAATAAAATTAATTTTTCTCTTCTCATCAGTATAAACATAATCTCTATCTACTGGATGAATATTATCTTCTTCAAACTTAAGAAATTCTTTTCTAAGTTCTTCTTCATTATCCTCCTTAATATCGTGATTGCCTAGTGACATAACTATAGGCGCAATTTTCTTAAGTTCATTTAAATATCCTACTACTAGTTCTTTCTCTTTAGGATCAACAAAAGACTTAGTCTTATGTCCAGCATAAAAATCTCCAGTAATAACAATATAATCAGGATTAGTCTTCTTAATAGACTTAATCAAAAGATCTAAATCAATATTCTTTATAGTTTGACTTAAATGAATATCGGATATATGTGTAATATTTATATTATTTATTTTATCAGTAAAAACCTCATATTCTTCTATCTGCATTACTTACTCCTTTACTAGCCACTTATAAAAGGTAATCTTATTAAGAAAGATAAGATTAATCCTATCACTAAACTAACTCCCATATTAATTGGTTTTTTATATAAAACTATACATGTCATAATAAAAACAAGTGTATATAAAATACCTCTAAAGCTAAAATACCACATCCCATTGCTAAAACAACAAGAAGACATAACAAACATAGTTAAACTACTAATAATAATTGAATATTTACTATCACTTTTACTATACCAGCATACATATGCAAGAATTGGTGAAATTAAAGTAAATCCATACCATATTTTCATATAATCAAAAGGATTAAATCCACTAAATATAATTGAATATAAATGATAACTTAAACACATTCCTAAAAAGAATAAAAAAGTATTAATACTAGCTCTTAAAGGAGATTTACTATAAATGGATATACATATAGCTATAAATAACCAAATAGCCATTTCTGAAAAGAAGTTATTTAAATCTAAATATTCAATAACATTCATATACCAAATACCACTATCAATAGATAAATTATCAAGCCATTTAGATATAATACCTAAAATAATACCAAATATAAATATCAAAGTAGTATTAATAATCCTCTTCTTTAAATCAATACTACTATCTACTTTTCTAATACTATTTAAAAATTCTTTCACTTTCATCACTTCTAATATAATATAAATTTATCTTTATTATTTCTAATAAACTCAGTTAAAGAGTTCTTTCTATCTACATATACTTTTTTCTCTTCCTCAAGTATCATATGCTCGTTAGTGTCATCGTTAAATATCATCCAGTTATCTTCTTCTATAGGGTTTTTAAAATATTTACAATTAACACTTTTCTTACACATCTTACCAATAAGTTTCATGAAGTCTTTATAAGCCTTCGTAGTATTTTCATAGTGTTTAAGTAATAAATATTTATAATCAAAATCATCTCTCAAAAGAGCATCATAATCATAAATAGCGCATTCTAAATCTTTAAATATAATAAATGCTCTTTTATCTTCCTTCTCAATGATGGCAAAACTACAATCTGCATCATTTCTATCTTTCATAGAAACATATACTACTGATTTTTCCACTATAATCACCTATAAAAATTATAACATAAAAAGACTAGCTTTAACTAGTCTCTTATAATACTTTTATTACATAAATAAGTAACAATAAAATATATTAAATAAATAATAAGTAAGAATACAAATGTCATTATAACTCCACTTAGCATATTATCTACTCCCATAGAACCAAGTATCCATTTAGCAAACTTAAGTCCAAATATAGTATGAACAATAGCAAGAATAAGAGGAGTCATAAAGAATATTAAAGTTTGTTTAAATAAAGCCTTATTTATATCTTTCTCTTCTACTCCTATTTGTCTTAATATTCTATATTTATCTCTATCATCAATACAATCAGATAACTCTTTAAGTGCTAATATAGCAGAAGAAGATATTAAGAATATTACACCAACATATAAGCATATAAATGTAATAATTGTAGTAAGACCACTAGAAGACTCTTTTATTTCTTTTTTAGTATCATAAATACTATAACCCTTTATATCTATCTTACTTAATGCTTTTTCTATATTTTCAACAGTTTCTTTATCTGAGGTACTATAGTTAATAAGAAGAAGCTTACTATATACATCTTTGCCAGCAAGTAGATCATCTTTTACAACTACAAATCCCATGTTAGATGGATTAGCACCAATCTCCATAAATCCCTCAATAACACCTTTTTTGCTTGGCACTAAATCTCTATCAAATATATGAAGAGTAGTATTTCTTTTAACAGACTCATCATATACGAATTTATTAAAATCAACTACAATAGTATATTCATTTTCATTTTGATTTACTTTTTCTAGATTATAATAATCAGCTAATAAGTTATAATCTTTTTCTCCAACTACTTTAACTAAAACATTATGATTTCTAATTAAATCAGGTACTTCTTTTGCATAGTCTCCTAGAGAATCACTAAATCTAAAATTACTGTCAGTATAACTATTAATAATAAATTTATCCTTAATATTATTTTTTAAAATAGGCTCGCTTAAGAACTTATCGATATCACTTTCTCCTTCACTAACTTCTTCATATAAGTTTAAATCCACCGGAGCATACTTATTAATTGAATTATTAAAATAATTCTTTAATGAAAGAGATGAAGAAAGTAAGCATAATGTTAAAAACAACATAATACAAATTACTGATATAGATACTACCATAGTATTGATCTTACTATTAATTTGTTTAAATATAAAAGTATTTAATCCCTTACTATAGAAATTCTTGCATCTAGATACTACTTTTAAAATCATTCCTGATGATGAATAAAAGAAAAGTAATGTACCAACAATACCTAAAGATATAGGTAAAAGAATTATACCAACTTCATGTTTAGTAAGTTCTTCTATTCCGCTAGTTACCATATAATATGCACTTGCTAGCATAAGAACTGATACTATAAAAAGTAATATACAAATATATGGATTCTTAATCTTTAAGTTTTCTCCTCTTTTACTAGCTTGCAGTAAATTAATAAGTTTATTTTTACTTACAACAATAGTATTAAATATCATTACTATTAAATATATAATAGCAAAATATATAGCAGTTTTAATCATTGCTGAAGATGAGAAAACAAATACATATTTAGTCATATCAGCTTCAAACATATTAGCAACAAACACACTTGTTACTTGAGACAATATTACTCCAAGAAATAATCCTACTACTAAAGATATTAGACCAATAATAAATGTCTCGAGTAGTAAAAGAAGAGATATCTTTCTCTTAGACATTCCAAGAGTCATATATATACCAAATTCTTTATTTCTTTTCTTTATTAAAAATCGTGAAGCATAAATAATAAGAAAACCTAAAATAAAAGTAACAAATACTGAAACATAAGAAAGTATATTAATAAGTAATTCTATCATTTCATTTTGTCTATTACTAACTGCAAGCATCGAACTTTGTGAATCTATTGAGTTAAATATATAGAAAATACATACGCCAAGTACAAGCGTTACAAAGTATATTGCATAGTCTTTAATACTTTTCTTAATATTAGCCAGTGATAATTTACAAAGCATCGTTTATTTCACCACCTAATAAAGTAACAACATCGATAATACTATCAAAGAATTCTTTTCTAGAAGCTTCTCCTTTTCTAATCTCATTAAATATCTTACCATCTTTAATAAATATTACACGAGACGAAAAGCTAGCTGTAAAAGCATCATGTGTAACCATTAAAATAGTTGAATTAAGATCCTTATTTAAATACTCAAAACTACTTAGAAGTTGTTTAGAAGATTTAGAATCTAATGCTCCAGTAGGCTCATCTGCAAGTATTATACTTGGATTAGTAATAATAGCTCTTGCACAGGCTACTCTTTGTTTTTCTCCTCCACTCATTTGATATGGATACTTATCTAGTATCTTTGTTATACCTAGTTTAGAAGCTATATCTTCTATTCTCCTCTTTTGCTCACTATAACTAACATTTTGAATAGATAAAGAAAGTGATATATTTTCTCTACCAGTTAAAGTATCTAAAAGATTAAAGTCTTGAAATATAAATCCAAGTTTATCTCTTCTAAACTTATTAAGATCATTACCTTTCAATTTAGTAATTTCTTCTCCATCAACAAATATTTCTCCAGCTGTTACCTTATCAATAGTAGATATTAAATTAAGAAGAGTTGTTTTACCGGAACCACTAGCTCCCATAATGGCAACAAATTCTCCCTCTTCTACATCAAATGAAATATCATCTACTGCTTTAGTTAAATTAGATTTACTTCCATAGTATTTAATAACATTTTTAACTTTTAAAATTTCTTTCATATTTTTTCTCCTTTACATAACTAATTCTATTAAAAAAATACTTGATTTGTCGCCTTTTTAATATTACAAAACATTACAATTTTGTAATGTTAAATCTTATATAAATCATTGCTTCCTAGTTCAATAATTACTTTAGTATAATTTCCTTCTTCACTTTCAATATAAATATTGTATCCAAGCTTATCACAAAGCTTTTTAACTATATAAAGCCCCATTCCTGTAGACTTTACTTTACTTCTACCATTAGTGCCGGTAAATGATTTATCAAATACTCTTTTTATATCACTTCTTGGAATTCCTATTCCATTATCGTATATTTCCAAAATTGTTTTATCTTCTTTATCATAACTACTAATAGTAATTATAGAATCTTTTTCTTTTTTATATTTAATACTATTATTAATAATCTGATTAATAATAAATTCAAGCCATTTTCTATCAGTACTTATACTTTTTGAATTAATAGAAGTACTAAAATCAATGCTGTTTAAAAGTAAATCATCTTTATTCTTAATACTTACATCCCTAATTACATCTTTTAAATCAACTTCATTTATTACAAAATCCTTTTCAGTGTTTTCACTTCTTACATAATAAAGAACTTCATCAATACTATTATCTAGTCTTCTAATAATAGATAAAAGATCTTTATCATACTTTTGATTATGGCATTTTAAAATCATACTAGAAATAGGTATTTTAACTTCATGAATCCATATCTCTACAAATTCTTTAAATTCCACAGTATTTCTCTTATATTCATTAATTGCTTCTATCATTGATTTATTAATATCATAAAGAGAATTAACTATTATCTTTTCTTCATAAGTAGTAGGTTCCTTAATAGTTTCAAGTATTAAATACTTCTCAGTTAATTTATCTAAACTATTAAGATAAGATTTATAAAAAGAATTCTTTCTTAAAAAACTATATAAACTAATAATAAAACCGCTTACCAATAATAGAAAAATACATATAATTAATAAATATATATTAGTTTTAAATGCAAATAAAAGAGTTACTAATAAAATAGTAGTAAATAAATATATTAAAACACTAACAATATTATCTTTTAAATAATCTTTATATTTCATATTATACGGTATCCTATTCCTTTTCTAGTTTCAATTATATTGTCATATCCAAGATCTAATAGTTTAGTTCTAAGTCTACTTATATTAACAGTAAGAGCATTTTCATTTATATACTCATCATTATTCCATAAATCAGTCATTAATTCATCCTTGGTAACTATTCTATCTTTATTGGAAAGTAATAAATTAAAAATAATTATTTCATTTTTAGTTAAAACTATTTCTTTGTCGCTCGCTTTAACAATACCTTTACCTATATCAAAAGTTAAATCTTTATATGAAATAGTATTTTTATTTTGATCACATCTTTTAAATAAAGCATTTATTTTAAGAAGCAAAATAGTTGGATTATAAGGCTTGGTAACGTAGTCATCTGCCCCGTAGGAATAAGACACTACTTCATCTACTTCATTTTCCCTACTAGTAACCATAATAACTGGAGTATTAATCTTTTTTCTTAAATTTTTAAGAAGCATCTCACCATTAATAAAAGGAATATTAATATCAAGAAGTATTAAATCAGGATTGTTTTTTATTATCTCATTTTCAGCATTTTCAAAATCATTTAATATAACTGCATCAAAGTCAGAAGATTTAAGTAAGAGCTGAAGTTCATTAGCTATTACACTATCATCTTCTACTATCATTATTTTTTTCATAAGACTCACCTAGGTATATTATATCATTAAATAAATAATTCTTCTCTTACAATTTTGTAATAAAAAAAACTAGTATGCATTCATACTAGTTAAATTATTAAAACGATCTAGATGATCCTCCACCTCCAGAAGAGCCTCCTCCTCCATGGAATGAAGAACCACTGCTATGGTAAGAATGTCCAGAAGAGAATCCGCCTCTTCCTCCATATGATCCAGAGGTACCATTAGATAAAATAGCTAGGTTAAATATAGTGCCAATAAATGCAAAAGAAATTGCTGCTCCTACATCTATTCTAGCTACCAAGAAAAATAATAAAATAGTTATACTTTCCAATATACAAAACAATATAATTCTAGTCTTTTTAGATGAAAAACCTATAGCTATTAAAACAATCGTAGCTAATAGCTTACTACCAAGCAAAGTACATAAAGAACCTGGAATAATAGTCTCATCAGATACTTTATTAGCTTTAGTTATTTCACCAGTATATCCTTCTTCACTAGCTACAACCTCAAAGAAAGCTTTATACCCATTTAGGATTCCTT
>JAEEZR010000045.1 GCA_016292035.1 Caryophanales bacterium | reverse complement strand
TCTTTTTTTAAAATTATTAGATACTAAACAAATATTAAAGCTTTTATCTTTTAATTCTTCTATTTTATTTATTAATTCAATAGGAACATTTATATCATCAGGAGGTAATATAGTATTATCTACATCTATTATTAAATTATCTATCTTTAATTCCTTTATATAATCAAAATCTATATCATAAAAGCTTTTTGAATACATATCAGGTATAATACTATCTATTTCTTTTTGATTACCTTTTAGTACTCTATGATATGTTTTTAACATTTCTATATTCTTGCCCATATAATCATTCCTTCTGTATTAATAATATCATATATTAGGAATTATTTATGATTTTTTTGTGGTGCTTCTTCTTCAATTGGTATTCTACCCATAGCATTTAGATTACACCCTCTCCATTTTTCTTCAACACTATTTACTAGTTTTTTCATAGAGGAAGTTTGTTTGAATTTAGTCATATCTAAATCTATTCTTATTCCTGTGTTGTAAAGGTCACATCCATATAAGCTTTTTCCATCATGATTCATACAGTTATCATAACCATCTACTGCACGATTCGATAGATTAATATCACCAAGGTTACTATACATACATAATAATTCTATATTTCTTGGGATAACTAATCCTGTTTTAGAAATGTTTGAATTATATATAAACAATTGATTATTACCTTCAATATCTGTATCTAAATTAACACTACTGAAATCACACCCACGAATACCTATATAGCACCCAGTTCTTGATTCAAATGATTTAGATAAGTCAATGTGAGCGTTAGTATAACTATAATCTACTCTTGGATGTTTTTGAGATAATTCTCTTAATCTTTGTCTAGTTCTATTACTTATCTCAAATTCATCTACATCACCATTACTTAACATTTCCCAAGATACATCAGTAAAATCAACTTGGCTTAAGTCTAGTTTTCTTAAAAATCTTCCTGACCATACAGGTAATTTTACGATAGTTGGGAAATCATGTTTTGATTTTCTTAAAACAATTTCATCAAATAATAATTCTTGTAGTGCATCATTATCAATACGAATCATCTTACCTTCTGGCAATGATTTAAGTTTCTTTAATAATAATTTACGTAACTTGTTCTTTTCTCTTTGTTTCATACATCATGCCCCCCTCTAATTAGTTTCATATTATAGCATAAAACTAAAAAATACACAACTTTATTGTGTATTTCTATATATTATATTCCTATTTTTACTTATTATTATTTACTATTTCAAGTTTCTTTTCTTTACCTTTTTCAAGATTATCCATAAATTTAACGAATCTTATGGTTTCGCTGTCTTCTTTTCCATTAAGCTTTCTGGTTTTTTCTAAATCAATGGTAAAAGTACCTTTATATTCGCCAAAATTTTCCTTCATAATTTCCTCATAATCTTTAATTAATAAGTCATAATTAGCTTTTTCTAAATATGATCCTGTACATGGAGATATTCTTAAATTTGGATCTTCTGCCGCCATTAAAGCTATTCTATGAGCATAAGTATGATATAGTTCAAGTAATTCTTCTCTCATTGATGGAACCTCAATATTTTGAGCTAAATCCTCTTCTAATAGGTATTTATTAATATCTCTGCATTGACTTGGCCATTCTTTAACTCTAACTAATTTTTCTAAATAAATATCCCAAATATCAATTATTATTTGAGCAGATAATAATTTACTTAATTTTACTATGTCTTCAGTAGGTGTAAGATATTCATTTATTCTTCTTTTTGGTTGCTTATCTACATATTCACTGATTATACTTCTAATTTCTTCTACCTTAGTTTCATCCATAAAATAAGTATTAATTTCACTTCTATCATAATTACTTAATCTATAATTAGTTCTAATTACATTTTCCCCTTTTGTTTCATCAAAGCTCATATCCATGTGTGGTTCGCAACCTTCCCAACCAAACCAGTCTTCTTTATTCTTTCTACGAAAGAATCTATCAAATAATTTTTCACCATCTTCTAATACATCTTTAACTTTCATTCTTGATTGAAAGAACTTTAAGAAATCCATGAACTCTGATACTGGAAAACTTGGTTCATAGTTATTTTTAACCTTATACATCATATATTCAACTATTAAATCATCTACTGTTAATTCGTTTTT
>JAEEZR010000044.1 GCA_016292035.1 Caryophanales bacterium | reverse complement strand
CTTTTTCTTCATATTTTTGTTCTTGTTGCCCATTGTTATTTTGCTTTTCTCCATTAGAGCCACATCCAGTAACACTAAACAATAATATTAAAGAAAATAATAGCAGTAACATCTTTTTCATAATAAGTTCACCTCATATATAGTATATCACATAAAAAGAGAATTTTTACATTCTCCTAATATCTTATTATTCCGAGCATTTTTATTAAAAGCACTTTTTATAAGTTATACTCTTTTACTTCTGTATTTTTTAAACCAAGATTCAAAAGCTTGCCATCTTCAGGTATATCATTAAAATACGCATAAAATGCTTTTGACACTCCAGAATGCGCAACTATTAAGACACTATTATATTCTTTTGTTTTTAATCCATCTAAGAAATCTTTTACTCTTGAAAATAAATGAGGAATAGATTCTTCTGTACCATACTTTTTATCTGAAAAATAGTTCCAATAATCTTCTCTGTCTGTTACTTCAACCGATTGACCTTCTAAAGAGCCATGTTCTCTTTCTCTTAATCTTTCATCATAAATTATTTGTTTATTCTTTACATTAATTATTTCTGCTGTATGTTTTGCTCTTATTAAAGGAGATGATATTACAATATCATAATCTATATTGTTAATTTGTTTACTTAATTCTTCTGCTTGTTCTATTCCTTTTTCATTTAAATCTTCGTTAACATAATTATAAATTTGTTTTACATTTGAATCGCATTGTCCATGTCTAACTAAATATATTTTCACATTAATTTTTCCTTTCTAAAACACACACAGTTTCTACACGGCTAGACCATGGTTTTTTACTATGTCAATGTCAAACACAAAATACTACATTTTTTCTTCAAAAACCATATTATCTGTGCAAACTATTTTGTATGCATTTTTATTATTATCACTTTTTATTACTTTTACATTATCATCAATAAATTCTAACGCTACACAATTATCTATTGCATACCCAGTAAGACCTTTTTCTTTTATAACGTTGTATAATTTTTCTTTTGCAAATTCATCTTTTTGATCATAATGAACACAATTAATAGCATTAATAATATTCATACCTTCAATCGAATCATAATTACAATTAAACCAACAATAACTTCCAGCACTTAAGCCAGAACACACAATTCCTCTTTCGTATGCTTCTAAAAGTAGTTTATCTATATCTTTTTGCTTTAATTGATCCATAAGATACTTTGTATTTCCACCACCAATATAAATAATATCAGTATTTAATATATCTTTTTTTATATCATCATATAATTTATTTATATTTAAATGAGAAGCAATACAACCAAGTTTTTCATATACTTTTTTAATGCCTTCAAAATACTCTTCTGGATGAGATGAAGCTATACTAATAAAAAGAAATCTAGGATTACTCTTATTTGATAATCTAACTATTTCTTCATCTATTTCTTTTGTTTCATATGGGAGCAATATTCCATCTTTATATCTTGGTATTTCTCCCCCACCAATACATACTAATTTCTTCATATATTATCTTCTTTCGAGTACCGTGACACTCTCGCAGTGATATGTATTAGGGAACATATCAAAGCATTTTATTTTAGATATCTTATAATTATCTTTAAGTATATTTAAATCTCTTGCTAGAGTTGTTGGATCACAAGACATATATATTATCTCTTTAGGTTTCATACTTTCTATAACATCTATAGTTACTTTATCCATTCCACTTCTAGGTGGATCAGTAATTATTAAATCTACTTTTTCATTTATATCTTTAATAGCATCTTCTACTTTTTTGTTAATAAATACTATATTATTAACATTATTTATAGATGCATTATATTTAGCATTGTTAACAGAATACTCATTTACTTCTATACTATAAACTTTATTCCCTTTAAACGAAGAAAGTATACCAAGAGTACCAGTTCCAGAATATAAATCTAGTCCTACATTAAAATAAGATATATTATCGTTAATATAATCAAACACTTTAGAAGTAATAAAACTATTTACTTGAAAGAAAGAGTTAATATCTATTCTAAATTTAAGATTATTTATGTTCATAACTAAATAGTTATTAACATCTTTTATTATCTCTTTTCCATTAGTTCTAATAATAGTATCTTTAGTTTTATCTAAAGATTTAATCTCATTATTAATTAAATCATCTACTATTAAACACTTGTCTATTACTACTATATCATTAGAATTCTTTTTAACTAGACCTATATTACTGCCATCACTATGAAGAGTTATCTTATTTCTATACCCTAGTTCATTAGATGGCTCTATATCAACATTTACGTCTATATTAGCAAACTTTTTTAGTATTCTTTCTACCTTATTCTTTTTAAAATCAAGTTGATAATCATAAGTCATATGCATCAAAGAGCATCCTCCGCATTCACCGTAGTAAGGACACACTTCTTCTCTTCTATAATTACTTTTTCTAATAACACTTCTAGTTTCAGCTTCATCAAAGTTTTTCTTAGACTTAGTTATTTTAATATCTACTTCTTCATTTGGAAGAGCCCCATTTACAAAAACAGTCTTACCGTCTTCCCTAGTAATGCCTCTTCCAAAATCATCTAGTGATTTAATAGTTACTATCATACTTATCCCTCTTATACTTTTATAATAACATAATATTGTTAATTCTTCTATCACATAGTAAAAAAGAACTATGCGTTCTTTTTTAACAACTACTCATTCATTTCTTTGGAATAAAGTTTCCTATAAATACTTGATTTTTTTAGGAGTTCTTTATGAGTTCCTTTATCTACTATTTTACCGTTTTCAATTACATTAATAACATCCGCATCTTCTATAGTAGATAGTCTATGCGCTATTATAATAACTGTATGGTTTTTACTTAAATCAAATATACTTTTCTTTATATACTCTTGAGATTCATTATCAAGTGCACTTGTAGCTTCATCAAATAATACTATCTTAGTATTAAGAAGAAGAATTCTTGCAATAGCAAGCCTTTGCTTTTGACCACCAGAAAGATTAACTCCGCCTTCACCTATAACTGTATTATATTTCCTTGGCAGACTCATAATATAATCATCTATATAAGCTTTCTTACATACTTCTCTTACTTCTTTTAAAGTGATATTTTTCTTAACTAATCTAAAGTTATCAAGAATAGTCTCATTAAATAAGAAGGGTTCTTGTCTAACAATAGAAATAGTGTTTCTTAAAGACTCTTCAGTTAAATCTTTAATATCAATACCATCTATCAAAATCTTACCTTTAGTACTATCAAAATACCTTAAAAGTAAATTGTATATTGTAGATTTACCATTACCACTTCTTCCTACAATAGCTGTGATTGAATTAGGATTAGCTACAAAATTAAGACCTGTTAATACCTCATTTTCCTCTTCACTATATTTAAAGTGAACCCTATCAAAAGTAAGGACTCCCTTAGGATTCTTTAAAGTAACATTTCCAAATACTTCATCACTATAGTTCCTATTATTAAGTATCTCATCTATTCTATTTAATGAAACAGTAAGCTTAGTATAGTTACTTCCAAATTCAGAAAGAGACTCTACTACTTCATCAAGTTCCCAAATATAGTTATTAAATACTATAAATAAAGCATAAGCCATTTCACCTTTAATAACTAAAACACCTGCAGTAGCAAGCATAGCTAATCTAAGAACAAAGAAAATAATGGTAACTACAGTATCAAGTGAGTTTCTAAAGCCTTCTATTCTTATTTGTTGCTTATATACCCTATCTAATATATTCTTAATATTGTTAATAGAATTCTTTTTAATATTAAGAGCTTTCACTTCTCTAATTCCATATATATTTTCAGTTATTTTTTTAGAATATAAATCACTATCATCTTTAATGTTTTCTTGTGATTTTCTAATCTTAGGCAAATAATAATTAGTAATAACGCCAACAATTAAAGAAAATATTAATAATTCAAGAGTAAGAAGCCAAGATACTTTAATAGATAAAACAAATAATACAACTACAATTAAACCTTCACAAAGAAGAAATATAATTTGTCTAATTAAAGACATTATATTACCTGTATCTGAAGTCAATCTATTAGTTATTTCTCCTACTCCCATATCTTCAAATGCTTTAGCTGGCATTTTAAGTACTTTTCCATATAAATCAGTAGACATTTTTTTAATAAAACTAAACTCTAATTTATTATATATATAATCTCTAGGATATTTAAGTATTCCATAGCAAATAATATACACTACAGTACCTATAAATAAATATAGTAAAAGACTATTAATATCTTTATTAATAGTAGCCTCAATAGCAAGACCCCAAATATAAGCAGCTATTGTACCTACAATATAAACAGGAACTAATAAAAGTGTATATAAAAATAGTTTACCTTTATTGCCTTTAAAATATTTAAAAAGTAGTTTTAAGCTCTTCTTATTTTTCATAATTAACACCTGCTATAATTATAACAAAAAGAAAAACTTAATACTACAAACTTTTCTATAAAGCTTTTAACTTATAATTAAACTTAGTACAAGAAGAGCATTATTAACAAAAACTGGGCAATTCTTCTATCATATAATAAAAAAAGAACTATACGTTCTTTTTATAATGCTTTATTTGCTGCCATCATTTCTTCAAATTTTTCTACAGGGACTCTTTGGAAGCCTTTTATATATTGACCATATAATTGATTAAGCATATTCGTAGCCATATTTTTAGATTGTAAATCAAGAAGGCCTTCATTAACATACATTTCTTCTATTTTTTCCAAAGCCTTGCGATAATCTTGTTCTAATTGTTGTTCATCTTTTTTGGTTTGTTCAAAAACAACCTTTCCATCAGGCTGAACTGTACCTTTTTCAACATAATCTGTAACTAATTCTTTTCCAATTATATCACCAAGTTTACTTGATATTATACTCTTTTGTTTTCCTTCAAGTTGTTTAACTATTTCTACTTTATCAAGTAAATCAACAGCTAAAGAAGTTTCAGTTAGTTTTGTTCCACGTTCTTGTTCATATAAAGGAATATGCATCTTTATATCATCTAACGTAAAAGAATCTATGCCTTTCTGTTCAAAATATTTTAATAAGTCAGAATCTTTTATTACGTCTTTCATTATAACTTCATTATAACGTATATCAGGGTCTATTTTAAAAGACTCACCCCTTAGTTTTCCAAGTTCAACAGATTTATTAATAAATTCACTCATTTGATTGTTATATTCTTCTTGAACAATAATATTTTCCATAAGCGCTTGGACAACTTTAATTCTAGCATTCTTTTCTTGTTCACTTAAATTAGGATTACTAGAAATTGATTGTCTCATATTAGCTAATTCCTCTATACTCATATCGTCCCTCCTACTTACATAATAACCCATTTTCATAAAAAGTACACAAATTTTATACTTACTTTACACATTTTCGATATACTATTATCATTACATAAAAAATGCCTAGCATTGCTAGGCATTTATTAAAAGAGAGTCAATCTATTAATATCTTCTCCATTAGAGTTTTCTATTATTTCAATAATTTCTTCTTTTCTTTTTTGAAGTTTTTCAATCTCTATATTTGTACTTTTAACTGTTTTTTGAAGTTTTTCAATCTCTGTAGTTGTACTTTTAACAAGCTCTTCATTTGCATGTATTTCGTTAATACACTTTGCAAGTTCTAGTGCCAACTCTCTTAACTTACCTAAACTGTCTACTTTCTTTGAAACATTTTCTTCTGTATTACCTTCTTCAGGCAAACTAGTCGTAGGTTCAGTAGAAACATTTTTCTCGAGTGTTGCAACTTTTTTATCCTCAACTACAGTAGACTCTAAAGCTACTGAAGCATACTTACTTTCGTCCTTGAAATGTAGACCTAAAGAATTAAAATGATTAATTATATGACCAATAGTCGATTTACCTACACCTCTATATTTTGCAACTTTTGATATAGAACAATTACTTAAAACATCTCCATAATTGAAAACACCAGAATCTAGATTACCAGCAGCATAAAGACCGAGATATGCTCTTTCTTCTAAATTACTACCTAAACGAACAGGCATAGCAAGTAATTCTTCCTTAGTTATTTCACCATTTGAAACAGCTTTTTCTAAACTAACACACCCACGAGCAGCTCTTCTAGCTATCGCATCACGTGCTTCATTAAGTCTTGAATTAAACATATTACTGCTAATTTCATTTTTTCCAAATTCCTTAATCATTTCTTTTTTAGAAGAATAATTACCTTCAATTCTTAAATAACTTCTTAACACTTGAGTCTGAACGTTTGTTAAACACTGTACTTTCTCTAAAGATTTATTTTCCAGCTCACTAACTATAAGAGCAATTTGGTTTTCAATTTTTGCCTGTAAACTATCTATATTTTCTACAGAATTAACCCAAAAGTTAAACCTTTCATCAGAGTAAATAATATCAATAACATTTCTTAAAATATGCTCATGTTTACTTTCAGATTCTTTTGAAAATCCTAAACCAAAGCCATGAACAAAATTAATTATTTTTTGTCCACGATTGTGTTCTCTATCTGATGAAATATTAGATAGACTATCAACATCTAAGCTAACAACATCTTTAACATTATAAGCATTAAATCTTTTATTAAGGAATGTAACATCCCTTTTTTCTAGTAACGCAGGAACAAATTCATCAAGAGATATTTCTAACAAGTCATCTACTGAAAGTAATCCGGTTTGATAGTCTTTAACAACATCAATAAAACCTTTATGAGAATTATCTAATATTTTAGTAAGTCCTTTCCTATTAGCTCTTGTAACAGTTCCTTTACTTACATTCAATATGCCAGCTATGTACTCAAATCCAAAACCATTTAGTCTTTTTCTTATAATTTTAACTTCCATTTCATTCAATGGCCCAATTTCATTTTCTTTACCACTAATTAATTCATCACAAAATCTTGAAAAAACCGCAGCTTTCTTTGTTAAAACTTCACGTAAATTAAAATAATTACTTCCAAATTCTTCTTCAAACAATGATTTAAAAGTATCAAAATTTGGATCAGCATATCTGTTTTTCATTTTTATTCACCCCTGACGAAGAGGTATTATACCATATTAGGTACTAGTGGTCAATTAGTAAACAAGTATATTTATTATTATAAAGAAAATAATATAAATATGGAAAAAATTGTTAATAAATTATATAAACTTAAAGAAACATCTCCTGATTTAATGATAAAGAAAATAAAAGTAAATTTATTTTCTTATTTATATGTTGCTTCTTTTGAAACAATAACTTCTTCTGATAAAATAAATGACTTTATATTAAAGTATATATCAAGTAAAAGAATAATAAATACTAAAAAAGATATTAAAAACTTTATACCATCAATAAACTATGTAGATATTAATAAAGATGAAACTATTAATTACTTACTTAATGGTTTTACTATAATTATATATAAAAATGAAGTAATTGCTTTTGAAACAAGAGCAGATTTAGATAGAGGCATTGCTTCTCCACAAAGTGAGCCTTCCCTAAGAGGGCCTAAAGAAGCATTTATAGAAAACTATCAAAAGAATATAGGCCTTATTAGAAAGAGAATTAAAAGTGAAAAACTAATAATAGATGAACTAAATATAGGAAATAAATCAAAAACAAAAATAGGAATTATTTATCTAAAAAATAACAACCTAGCTTCTAAAGTAAAAGAGAAAATAAATAATATAAATATAGATTCTATAGTTGATATAAATTACATAAAAGACTTTATAGATAAAGATAATCATACTCTTTTTCCAACAGTTTTATATACAGAAAAAGCAGATGATGCAGCAAGATTTTTACTAAATAATAGAGTTATCTTAATAAGTGAAAACTCTCCAAGTATAGCAGTTCTTCCTACATATTTTATGGACTACTTTATATCAAGTGAAGACTTCTATCATAAAAAGTTTTTCTCTTCTTTCATGAGGTTCATAAGATTTATGGCTTTCATTTTATCAATAACTCTTCCATCTTTTTTTATATCTATTATTAATTATGATCCAGAAATGATACCCTTTCCTTTGTTAATAAATTTCTCTTCCCAAAGAATAAACTCTCCATTTCCTCTTATAATAGAAGCGTTTCTTTTAATGATTACATTCGAACTTCTATATGAGGGTGACTCAAAAACACCTGAAGGAAGAGGAACATCTCTTTCAGTTCTAGGAGCTCTAGTGCTTGGTGAATCATCAGTAAAAGCAGGTTTAATCTCACCAATAATGGTTATCGTAGTTAGTATTAGTTCTATTGCTAGTTTAATATTTACTTATCATGACATTCAAGGAGTAATAAGGTTTTATAGATACTTTTTAATGATAATATCTTCGTTATTTGGAATAATAGGTTTAATCATAGGAATAGAGCTTCTACTATTAGACATATCATCAATAACTCTTTTTAATAAACCATATATTTCTTCAAATCTAAGCCTAATAAAAAAGGAGGATAAATGAAAAAGTTATTAATAATACTCATTATTCTATTATTGCCAGGATGTTATAACTATAAAGAACTAAAAGATTTATCTATAGTTTATTCTTTTAGTATAGATAAAAAAGAAAATGAATATATTTTATATGTTAACACTATAAAACCAGGTGAAGAAAAAAATAAAATAATAACAAACACAGGAAAAGGAAAAACCATCATGGCTTCAGCAAGAAATATAAATAATTCCCTAGACCTTAATTTATTAAATTCAAACTTAGAATATGTTTTAATCTCTAAAGAAATAATAAAGAATGACTTAAATGAAGTAATAGATTATTTATCAAGAGATACACGTTTACCATTTAATTTCTTAATAGTAACTACAGATGACAACATAGATACTATTAATAATTATCTAACAAAAACATCTTTAGAAAACTTACTAAAAATAAGCTCTAATAAAAACGGATACACCTACCTTTTAGATTTTAAAACTCTTCTTCATAATTATCTAAGTAAAGAAAAAGAAACAGTATACCCTACTGTTAATATAGAAAAAGATAAAATCACTATAGGCAATCTAATATACTTTAATAATAAAGAAGAAATAAAACTATCTAAAGAAGAAGCTTTATCATTCAATATAATTAGTAATAATATTAAAAATAATTTAATTACTATTAAATGTGGCAATAAATACTTTTCTTTAGAAGCATTAAAAAGTAAGAGTAAAATAAAAAACAATAATTTAAAAACATACATAGAAACTAAGTTAGTTAGCTATGAATGTGATTATGATTTAAATAATATTAATACTATAAAACTATTAGAAAACCTAGCATCCAAAGAAATAAAAGATAATCTTTATTATACTATCAATAATATGAAAAAAGACTATATAGCTACTAAAATAAAGAATATAGAAACTAATATAAAGATTACTAAAGAAGGTACTCTAAGAGGTGATTTACTATAAAAGATAAACACCTAATATACATAAATATTTCTTTAATGTTATCTAATCTACTAGGCTTAATATTTCCATACTTAGTTAATCCTTCATATATTTATACACTTATTTTAAGTTTTATTTTTGGATTAATAATAATACTAATATACACAAAAGTATTAAATAAAATAAGTACTAATATATTTAATACTAAACCACTAATAACAGTGCTATTAAAAATAATTAACATAATAATAACAGCTTTTATCATTTATAGAATAACTATATTTATATCAAATGAATATTTACCAGAAACACCCACTATTTTAATACTATCATTACTATATTTACCTACAGTAATAGCTTCATTTAAAAATAAAGATGTAATAATAAGGTGTTCTAGTAGCATTATAATAATAGCTTTTATGCTACTCTTATTTAGTAAAATATCACTTATATCAAAAATAGATATAAATAATTTTAAACCATTAATATATAGTAGTAATATTTTTAAAGATGCTCTAATAATTAGTGTACTTAATACTTCTCCAATATTTACTACTCTCTTTCTAGATAAAGAATATCTAAAAATAGAAAATAAGAATATTATTATTTCATATATATTATCTTACTTAGTAATGATTATTATTTTTCTTAATATAATAGGTGTTCTAGGAATCCATATAGCGTCTATATATAAATATCCTTCCTATATAACACTTAAAAATATAAACATATTAAACTTTATAAAAAATGTTCAAAACCTATCAGTAGTATTTTGGATTATGTTCTCTACATTTACTTCATCTTTTAATATGATGTATATAAAAGAAAAGATTAATAAAATGTATATTATTCCAGTATTAATAATGATATTTATTCTATCATATATATTTATAATAAATGATAACTATATAAACAAAGTAAATAATCTATATGTATATATACCATTCACTCTTAATTTTATTTTTATAATTCTATCATTTATAGCTATAAAAATTAAAAAATGATATAATGTTTTTAGGTGATATCTTATGAAAAAAGCTATAATTATAGTAGTTTCTTCTATAATAATTTTATTAGCAATATTTGCAGTAATTAAATTTAATAAAGCAGAAACTATAGAAGATAAAGTTGAAAAAACACTAAAAAATATGTCATTAGAAGAAAAAATAGCGCAGATGTTAGTACTTTATTATGACGATGAAATAGTAGATGAAACTTTAGAAAATATAATTAAAACATACTCTCCTGGAGGCTTTATTATAAATACTACTAACCTTTCATCACTAGAAGGTGCAAAAAAGTATGTAAGCGATATTAAAAAACTAAGCAAAATAACTCCTATAATAGCAATAGATGAAGAAGGTGGAACAGTAGATAGAATAAGCTCTTTAAATGAAGCATCAACTTTTCCTGATATGAAAGACTTAGGAAACACAAAAAACGAAGAACTAGCATATAAGTTAGGAAAAGCAATAGCTGAAGAATTAAGAGTTATTGGAGTTAATGTTAACTTTGCACCAGTTCTAGATATAGATAATGCAAAAGAAGATAGTTTCATGAAATATAGAAGTCTTAGTTCTGATAAAGAAATAGTATCTAAACTAGGAATCAAATTTGCTAGTGCATTAGAAGATAATAATGTAATAGCAACCTACAAACACTTTCCAGGGCACGGAGACACAAGCACCGATTCACATACAGAAATGCCAGTTATTAATAAAACATTAGAAGAATTAATGGACAATGAATTAGTGCCATTTAAAAATGCTATTAACAACAATGCAAAATTAATAATGGTTGGACACATAAATATACCAAGTTTATCAAAAGAACCTGCTACTCTCTCAAAAGAAATAGTAACAGATTTATTAAAAGATAAACTAGGATATAAAGGATTAGTTATAACAGACGCTTTAAACATGGGTGCAATAACTAACATATATAGTGAAAAAGATATATATATAAAATCTATAGAAGCAGGATGCGATATATTACTAATGCCAACATCCAGCAAATCAGCTATAAGCATAATAAAAGAAAACATATCTGAAGAAAGAATAAATGAATCAGTAAGAAAAATATTATTGTTTAAATATAAATATCTAGAAGACTATAAAACACTAGATAATTCTTACTTAAATAATAATGAACATAAAACTATCATAAATGATATAAAGAGCTTTGAAAAATAAGCTCTTTTATTATATAATTAATAATAGGTGATAATAGATGAAGTATATAATAGACACTGATCCAGGAATAGATGACGCTATAGCAATATGTTTAGCTATAAAAAATCACCTAGATGTAATAGGTTTCACTCTAGCTACTGGTAATGTAAAAAAAGAATCTTCTAAAGAAAACTTAAAAGTTATATTAGACACTCTATCTTCTACTGCCAAAATGTATGAAGGAAAAAATATTAATCCATCCAATGGATTTGCGCATTTTGCTCATGGAGAAGATGGACTTGGCAATAACTTCTTTCCAAAATCAAATAGAGAATTTGAAAAAATATCTGCAGAAGATTTTATTATAGAAAGTGCAAACACTTATCAAAACGATTTAACAGTTGTATGCCTAGGGCCATTAACTAATCTAGCAAGTGCCTATAAAACAGATCCATCTATAGCAAATAAAATAAGTGAAGTTGTAATAATGGGAGCAAGTTATGACGAAACAGCTCCTAGTACGTATAAAGAATTTAACTTCAATGTGGATGTTGAAAGTACTAAAGTTGTATTAAACGCACCATTCAGAAAAATTAAAATGGTAACACATGAAGTTGGAGCTCTATCATTTATTGAAAAAGATTATATGGATAGCTTATATGCTTCTACTGATAAAGTAACAAACTTTGTATATAAAATAGCTAAAAAATATATAGAATTTAGTAAAGAACATAATAATATAATAGGCTTATCAACACCAGATCCTACAACAATTGCTTCTATACTAGATCCATCAATCGTCTCATTTATGCCTTGCACAGTTAAAACAGATGATAATTCATTTGATGTAAGCAAAACAGATAACTCTAACATTTATGTATCAACTAATTTTGATTTAGAAAAATTTAGACAATTATTTAAAAATACATTTAAACTAAAAGAACAACAAACTAAAAAAGTAATGATTAATGGAAAAGAAATAGAAATAGTTACTAAGCTATCAGACACTGATATGGATTATGACTTACCTTCCAATTTAGAAAACACTGCAGACTTATCAAAGGTAATTGAAAGTACTATGAGAATTAATATGGGGGATATAAATGAATAGATTAGAAGAAGCAGATGCAATACTAAAATGGCTAGCGCAGTTATATAAGCAAAATCCAGAGTTACAAATAGAACTAGACACAATTTATTATGTTCTAATGAACTACGGTTACGAACAAAGTGATAAAATAAAAGAAGTAGAACGTAACTTTGATAACTGGCAAACAAGATTCATGAATAATCCAAATATAAGTGTATATAGAGATAGTAGACAACCTAGTTTTTTACAATTTAGAAATGACACAGTAATAGACAAAGCAACCGATGTAAAATTATATTTATCAATAGATTCTGATCACATATACGAATGTGTTAATACCATATTTGACTTCATATCACAAAACAACATGCCTACTTACTCTAAAGTAGCAAATAGAGAAAGATCAGATGATGTAGTAATAAGACTTCCACGTATGGAAGATGCTAAAAAAGTAATTGACTTTATTAATAGTAACCCACAAATAACAAGATATGCTAGAAGAACAAACCCTTTCTTAATGAGACAAGGTGTAGTTGCAGTAGCATATGATAAATATCTAAGCTTCAACAAAGAAACATCTCAATTAATAAAAGAATATCTAGAAATAAAAAGACAAAGAAACGAACTTGATGATGTTAATATTCAAAAATTTGCAAACTTTGTAGCATACACATATGAAGAAACATTTAATAATCTTAATAGAATAGACCACATAATAGATATAAGTGGATTTGAAGAAAGAGAAGAACGTTTTGGTACAAAAGGAGACTTAATGCTAAACTATGAACAAGTATACTCTCTTCTACTAAAACAATTATCCCCTAATTTCGATTTACAAGGATTTGAACAATTCTATGCAAAGTGTAATGACCTTGGAACAACACTCTCAATGGTAAAATACTATAATGATTCAATAAGAAATAAACAAATAATGGAATACAATGAGCAAAGAAGCAATGCAATGGAATTAATTAATAGTTATGTTAATTATTGCCTTCAAAATAAAAAAATGTCACTTGAGCAAATATCACTTCAACTAAATGGATTTGCTAATGGAAAAGTTGAAACTATAACAAGAGATAATAATTATAGAAGCTTATTTATGAGCCAAGTTTTACCAAAAGACATATTTGTTGCTACAAAGTATATAGAAGAACTAATAGAAAAGCAGAAAGTGGAAGCGCAGGCTAATTCAAATGTTACTGTAGATCAAAAATGCGAATACTTCCTTGAAGCTTGCATTGCTACACTACGTAAATATGATAAAACTCAGTTAACAGTTGCTATAAATCAAATCATACATAGTAACAACTTTGGATTCATAACTAATGATTCAGAACATGGTCATAAATATCGTGTAGACTTAAAAGCGCATTATACAAAAGAAGAAATAATTACTTACAGAGATCAGTTAATAGACAAACTAGCAAAAGAATTAAGCTGGACAATACCGCTTGATAATGATATGACAAGATACTTTGCTGATATTCTAAATGCAAAATATTCTAACAATCGTAGCTTATAAAAGATAGTGAAAACTATCTTTTTTACGTAAAGTAATAGATTTTATTAATACTTTTGTTAATAACTATTATATAATTAATACGAAAGGAGTGCGAAATTTGAAAAAATTAAAAACTATATTATTGCTTTTAACAGCGTCATTACTATTAACTGGATGTGTTAAATACAATGCAAATATGGATATCAAGAAAGATAAATCAATGGAATTTAAAATAATATATGCCGTTGATACTACTTACTTTGGTGACAAAAATGCAGTAGATGCTGAGCAAAAAGAAAAACTTGAAAAAGCAGGATTCAAATTTGAAGAATATTCAGACGGAAAAATGAAAGGTTACACTATTTCAAAGAAATACAGTAACATAGATAATTATAGTTCTGAAGAAGAATCAGTATTTGATTTATCTGGAATGATGAATAGCGAAACAACAGATAATAAGATGTTCAAAGTAGAAAAAACATTCTTAAAGAATACTTATACTGCTAAATTTACTTTTGACTCAAATGATTCTAATCTAACATCTTATAATAGTAATAGTGACTTACTAGCACTAGCAGACGATGAAGAAGTGCCAATGGTAATAACAGCAAATGAAAATGAAGCACCACTATTAACAACTGGAGAAGATGATTTAGATATCACTTCAAATCCAAATGAAACAGAAGATGATGAAAGTGATTCAGATTTTGATTTATCTGGTTTATCAAGCGCTATGGACTTAAAGTTCAATGTAACTCTTCCATATAGTGCTCTAAGCAATAATGCTACATCAGTAAAAGATGAAAACAAAACACTAAGTTGGGATTTAATTTCAGATGGTGAAAATACAATTGAATTTAAATTTGAACTATATAATATGACTAATATTTATATAGTATTAGGCGCAGGACTATTAGTACTAATAATAATAGTAATAGCTATTATAAATAGAAAAAGAAAAACATCAGTACCAATGGCAGCTCCAGTAGATGAAAATGCCGTATCTTCTGAGCCAGTATTAATCAAAAGTGATTCAATACCAGAACCTGCAATGAGTTCTACAGAACCAGAAACAAAACCAGAAATAGAATTCATAACACCATCAATGGAACAACCTATAGTTAATAAGGAACCAGAAATGTCACCTATTAACGAAGACATAAATGCAGATCCAAGAATCTCATTTAATAATATAAGTGTTCCAAGTGAAAACAACCAAGAAGTAAACAACCAAGAAGTAAGCAACCAAGAAATAAATACACAAGAAGTTAATAATCAAGAAATAAACAATCAATAAAAAAAGTTAGCAATTGCTAACTTTTTTATTTGCTTGTAGATCCAAAGCCACCCATTCTTTCACCAGTAGCGCTATCATCATCAGTTATAAGGTATTTCATGAATACAACTTGTCCTATTACTTCACCTTTTTTGATTTCTAAAGGTTCAGTTCCAAAATTATAATATGCATACATGAATTCACCATCGTTATCTGGATTACCATAATAGTCTGCATCAATAATTCCAATACCATTTGCTAAAACCAATTTCTTTTTACCAGGATTAGAACTTCTATTAGCAAGCATATACCACTCATCATCTTGGCAATATGCCTTTAATCCTGTGTGAATTAATGTCGGTTTATCACCTTGTTTAAATACTGGAACTACAGTATCTTCTGCTGCTTCTACATCGTATCCAGCAGCATGTTTTGTTTTACGAATAGGAATGTGTATATCTTTGTCTTCCCATCCTTTTGCTACTTCAAATCCTCTTAATCTTTCCATTTTGTCTCCTATTCCTCAAATAAAACTATATCTTTTTTCTTTAATGATTTTTGAACATCAATAACTCTTTGATTAGAACTTCCTCTCCAAGCAAGTCTAAAATCATGAAGAGCATCAACATATTGTCCGTCTACTAGTACATCTAAGTACTTCATAACTTCTTTATCTTTTAAATCTCTATCAAATAGAAATCCACTCCAAGCCCAAAGACTTTTCTTAGGAAATCTTTCTTTAAAAGCCTTAGCAAGACGTGTAGTACCTTCTATGTTCTTAGGATGCATAGGTTCTCCACCTAAAATAGATAAACCTACTATATGTTCCTGTGAACATAAATCTAATACTTTTTCAATTGTTTCATCAGTGAACTCTTCTCCACCATTAAAGTCCCATGTATCAGGGTTAAAACAGTTTTCGCAGTGGAAAGCACATCCTTGCATGAAAATTGAAACCCTAACACCCGGACCATTTGATATGTCCATCTTTCTAATCTTGTTGTATCTCATAACTTACGCATCCTTATTATCTATATGTATTACTCTTTCTTTTATTTCTTGTGTTCTTCCTTTATTCCAGAAGTTAGTACCAATATATCCGCAAGTTCTTCTAGCAACATTTAATTTATCATGATCTCTGTTACCACAGTTAGGGCAATACCACTCTAGATTATCATCTAGTAGTATTTCTCCATCATATCCACATGCTTGGCAGTAATCACTCTTAGTATTAAGTTCAGCATACATGATATTGTTATAGATGAAATCAATTATTTCAAGAACAACATCTAGGTTATTAGTTAAATTAGGTGTTTCTATATAACTAATAGCGCCACCTGGAGAAAGTTTTTGAAATTCACTTTCAAGTTTTAACTTAGTAAATGCATCAATCTCTTCAAATACAGGAACATGATATGAGTTAGTAATATAATCTCTATCAGTAATTCCTTTAACAACACCAAATCTTTCTTTAAGTGCTTTAGCAAATTTATAAGTAGTAGATTCAATAGGTGTACCGTATACTGAGTAGTCTATATTCTCAGCAGCCTTCCATTCCTTACACTTATCATTCATCTTTTTCATAACTTCAAGAGCAAACTCTTTACCTTTACCATTATCAGTATGAGAGTGTCCTGTCATAAATTTAACACATTCATATAGTCCAGCATAACCAAGGCTTATTGTTGAATATCCGTTATGTAAAAGTTCATGAATACTTTCACCTTTATCTAATCTAGCAAGAGCACCATGTTGCCATAAAATTGGAGCAACATCGCTAGTAGCTTTAGATAAACGTTTATGTCTAAGTTGAAGTGCTCTATGACATAGTTCTAGTCTTTCTTCAAATACTTGCCAGAATAAATCCATATCTTTATCAGCAGTTAAAGCAACGTCTACTAAGTTAATAGTAACAACACCTTGGTTAAATCTACCATAGTATTTACCTTTACCAGGAACATAGTTCTTAGCTTTAGCAATATTACCAAGACTAATAGTTCTATCAGGAGTTAGGAAACTTCTGCATCCCATACATGGATAGCAGTCTCCTTCTCCTTTTTCATTAATCTTACATTCGAGCATGATCTTTTCACTGATATAATCAGGAACCATTCTTTTAGCAGTACATTCTGCTGCAAGTTTAGTTAAATAATAATATTTACTCTTCTTATGAATGTTATCTTCTTCAAGTACATATAGAAGTTTAGGGAAAGCAGGAGTTATATAAACACCTTTTTCATTCTTCATTCCTTGTATTCTTTGTTTTAAGAATTCTTCTATAATCATAGCAAGTTCTTCTTTATATTCCTTAGTTTCACCTAAATACATAGCAACTGAAAGGAATGGAGCTTGCCCATTAGTAGTAGTCATAGAGTTAATTTGATATTGGAAAGTTTGAACTCCATCTACTATCTCTTTATGTAAATCTTCTTTAGCAAACTTTTCACAGTCTTCTTTAGAACATTTACGTTTCTTATATTTATCTAAATATCTTTTATAACTATCTCTAACAAAAGGCGCTAAATGTGTAAGTGAAATAGTAGCACCACCATATTGACTAGATGTAACTGCAGTAATAATTTGAGTTGCAATAGTCATAGCAGTTAAAAATTTATGTGGTTTTTCAATCATTACACCATTTAAATTAGTACCATTTTGAAGCATATCTTCTAGGTTAATTAAATCACAGTTGTGAAGTGCATTTTGTGCAAAATAGTCTGCATCATGGAAGTGGATAATACCAGCTTCATGAGCTTCAACTATATCTTCTGGAAGTAAGAATCTCTTAGTAATATCTGTTGATGTAATACCTGCTAAGTAGTCTCTTTGAGTAGTGACTACTCTAGCATTTTTATTAGAGTTTTCAGTATTCCAATATTCGTTTTCTCCATCAATAAGTTCCTTAATAGCCTTATCTGTAGTATTACTTCTTCTTACTAACTCTCTTGTATATCTATAAGTAATATATTTTTTAGCAAGTTCATATTTACCCATAGACATAAGTTTCATCTCGATGATATCTTGGATGTCTTCAACTAGTATTCTCTTCTTACCAAGTTTTTCAATATACTTGATAATGTTTTTAATCTGAGCATTACTAGCTTGTTCTTCGTCCTCAACCTCCTTATTAGCCTTCGTTACGGCTTCTTCAATCTTTTCTGGACACCAATCCACCATGTGTCCATCACGTTTAATTACTTTCATGTTTTACCTCTCCTACTCTACAACAATCATATCACATCAAAAAAATATGTATTGTTGCAGTTGCAACAATTTACACATTTTGATAAAATATTTTTAGAAGGTGATTTTATGAACAATATTTTTGAAAATATTTCATTCAAAGAAGTGTCCAAAATTATGGAGATTTTGAACGCTCACCAAGTAAAATTTCCTAAAAATAAAAATATTTCAGTAAGTGTAAAGGACTCTGATAGTCTTTGTATAGTCCTTAACGGATTAATAAATATAATAAAAAATGATGAAAAAGGAAACTTCGCAGTAGTAGAAGAAATCACCGATAATCAGGTGTTCGGAAGCACTATATCAAATATATCTAATCCAGAATATGATGTAATAACTAAAGAAGAAACAACAATTATTATTCTAGATATAGGAAGAATATTATCGCTAGATAATAAATCTAACTACTATTCACAATTTATAAAAAACATACTTAATATATATCAAGATAAAATAAAAAAGAACAATGAAAGAATAGAAGTATTAACTAATAAAACTATAAGAGATAAGCTACTTTCTTACTTCAATATTTTATCAAATGGTGGTACTATCAAGACCATATATCTTCCTTATAGTTACTCTGATCTAGCAAATTATATAGGTGTTAATAGAAGCGCTATGACAAGAGAATTGAACAATTTAAAAGAAGAAGGTATAATAGAAACAAGTGGAAGGAAAATAAAACTACATTACTATGTAGGTTAATGAAAAATAATATGAGTGAAGAAGAATTAAAAGCTTTCGAAGAAATAATAAACGAAATAGCCGAAGAAGAAGCCAAGACTTTGGGTGATAATGATAATATATATGAAATATTAGACTACATATATTTATTTACAACTTATGTTTTAGATGGTATGAACGATTATATTGGTTTTGATTTAAACGAATATAATTTTAATAAACTAAAAGGCCAAAGAATATATACAATTGAAGAAAGAATGAGATTTACAGATGATTTCTATAAAAGTTTAAATATAGACCTACAAATAAACGATAAATTAAATAGTGGAGTAATTGAACTAGTAGGTGACATTTATGCTGACAATAAAGAAAATGAAGCCGACTTAAATGATTTAATAGCACACTGTGAAAGTTCAAAGTCTCACTCAAATGATAAAATAGTGCTTTCTAACACAGGATACTTTTTTGATTCTAGTAGATTAGCTCACGAATTAGCGCATTATATGGATAAAGATGGTCACGACTATCATTACCCTCTTCATAATATGCTAATTGAAACAAAAGCAATAACGATGGAATTATTATTCTTTAAATACTATGAAAATTCTCATAAAGAAGAAATAGATATAATGAGAAAAGAAAGACTAAGTGATTTACTAATAGCCGCAGATTATCTAATCAAAGTATTTCGTTTCATGGAGATGAAACTCAAATTAGGGAAAATAAGTAGAGAAAACTATAAAACTCTATACAAAAGTGATGATGAATATGATGAAAGACTTTTAAGATTAAGAAGATATAGTAGAAGAAATACTGCTAGTACACTGCAATACTTTATTGGACTATGCCTAGCACCAACTATATACTACACCATACTGCAAGACAGTGAACTTAAAGAAAGAATTGCAGAAATGTTTAATAATGATTCAATGTATATTTATCAAGTATTGCACTTAATAAATAGCCCCCATGAGGAAGTAAATTCAGACATGGATTTATTAGCAGGAGAACACTTCTTATCTACTATTAAATCAAACATAAAAAGATACATAGACGAGGCATTACAAAAAGAGCCAAGCAAAACTGCTTAGCTCTTTTTATTTCTATTAATATGAAAAAAATATTGAATAGCAAGAGCGCTATAACTACCAAACTCTTCTTTCATGATATTCTTAATAACATTAATGTTATCCTTAGTTTTATAATTATCTATGGCAAACTTTTTAACCCATGTATCTATTGGATATACATCCATTTTGGAATACCCAAATAAAAGTATACAGCTAGCTACTTTAAGTCCTATTCCCTTTATAGAACATAGTTTATTAATAGCGTCCTCACTAGACATATTATTAATATCTTCTAAGAAACATTTATCTTGTTTAATAGCATTTAATGCATTAATGATATATTCATCTCTAAAGCCTACTTTAGCTTCTTTTAAATCATCATAAGTAATATCTTTTATTTCTTCATATGTAGGAAATAAATAATAATCTTTATTTCTAAAAGTAACTTTCTTTCCAAACTTCTTACAAATAATATCAATGCTATTAGATATTCTCTCTACTTCATTATTTTGACTTATAATATAACTTATATACATTTCAAAAGGATCTTGTTTTAATATTTTATATCCATCTATTAGTTTTAAATTATTTTTAATAAGAATACTCTTCTTAGATAATTCTTCATTAATTAAATCATAGTCTCTATCTAAATCTAAATACTCTCTAACAATGTTTTCAATATTATCCATATTACTACTGTCAATAACTAAGAAGTCATCTTCTTCTTTTATGTTAATAACCCTATCTTTAATAACAACTGTAATAGAATTATCTTCTTCTAAATTCATCCTAAAACATTGTCCACTAAACAAAGTATCATATAGATTAATATTACCTTTTCTTATCTTCATAAGTATCCCTCGTAAACATATTTTATCACATATTAACTTTTTATACTAAAAATAAATAACTCGTGATATAATTAAATAAATTAAAAAAAGGAAGTGAAAATATGAGATTTTTTAACACATTAACTAAAAAGATAGAAGAGTTTATTCCAAATGAAGAAGGAGTAATAAAAATGTATACATGTGGTCCCACAGTATATCACTATCAACATTTAGGTAATATGCGTACATATATAACAGAAGATGTTTTTGAAAAAGCTTTCAAATATCTTGGATATAAAGTAAATAGAGTTATGAACATAACTGATGTAGGTCACCTTAAAAGTGATGCAGATGAAGGCGAAGATAAAATGGTTATTGCTATGGAAAGAGAGCATAAATCATCTAAAGAAATAGCTAAGTTTTATACTGATGACTTCATGGAAAACTGTGCACTAGTAAACATCAAATGGCCTGATACAGTTGTTCCAGCTACTACAGAAATTGATATGTATATTAAAATAATAACTAAGCTATTAGAAACAGGATATGCTTATGAAAGTAATGGAAATATCTATTATGATACATCAAAATTCCCTAACTACTATGAATTATCAGGAAGAAAAGAAGATGAATTAATACTAGCTAGTAGAGACGATGTAGAAGAAGATAAAAATAAAAGAAATCCTGCAGACTTCGTTCTTTGGTTTACTAATTCTAAATTTGGTAATCAAGAACTACAGTGGGATAGCCCATTTGGAAGAGGATTCCCAGGATGGCATATAGAATGCTCTGGAATTGCTATCAAACATTTAGGTGAACACTTAGATATTCACTTTGGAGCAGAAGATGCAGTATTTCCTCATCACACTAACGAAATTGCGCAGTCAGAAGCTTACCTAGGACACAAATGGTGCAATTACTGGGTACATCTATCATGGCTTTTAACAGACAATATTAAGATGAGTAAAAGTTTAGGTCACGTAACTACAATTAAAACACTAAAAGAAGAAGGATATAATCCATTATCTTATAGATACTTTATATTATCTTCTTATTATCATAAACAAGTTAACTTTACTTATGAAACACTTGATCAAAATGAAGCAGCATACTTAAAATTACTTAATAAAACAACTTCATTAACTCCAAGTGGTGATTTAGATAAAGACTTATTTGATAAATATGATAATCAATTTAAAGAATATTTAAGTAACGATATTGGAACAAGTAACTGTATAACACTAGTATATGACTTATTAAAAGATGAACAAGTAAATAACACAACTAAAATAGAACTAATTAAATCATGGGATACTGTACTATCTTTAGACTTACTTAAAAAAGAAGAAAAAGAAATAGATAGTGAACTACTTTCTTACATAAATAAAAAGATTGAAGAAAGAAAAGAAGCTAAAGCAAATAAAGACTTCCCACTAGCAGATCAAATAAGAAATGAACTAGAAGAAAAAGGAATTATTCTTAAAGATACTAGAGAAGGAACAACATTTGAATTAGTAAAATAAAAAAGAATGGCTTAGCCATTCTTTTATTATGCAGCTTTATCTTCAGTAGCTTTTAAGTTTTTCTTTAGAAACAAAGCCATTGCTTTTTCAAATTCAGTTTGAGAAGAAAGTGGATCATAAAATTCTTTATCATCTTCTTTATTAACAACTCTAATCATGAAGTCATACTCATCTTTCTCATTAACTAAATAAGCATATACTTTATCTTTATTCTCTATTCTTTCTACTTCTATATAATCTTTTCCATTAAAAGTGCAGCAATTAACATCTATCATCTTTTATAACCCCTTTCAATTAGCGAATCAACTATAGCTTTAATAGTTGGAGCATTATCATCCTGTGATTTTTTATATGGATCAAAAGATTCATATTTAGCATCTTTTAAAAACTGCTCAAATGATTTATTATATTTAGCCTTAATATCTTCATCGTTAGACCACTTTGCAACAGCTTTAATAGTTAAATCAGCATTGCTTTCGGTTTTATTTTCATCAACATATATTTGATTATCAAGTGTTCCTCTCATTTTTTCATCATAAAGAACTGTACATACAGCATAATCTTGTAAATCACGGTCTAGTCTTGCAATAGATTGACCTATTTTATCAAAATCATAGCCATATTTACCATTACCTAAATCAATTATGCATTGACTAAGAATGGATTGCTCCATATAAACTAGTTCTCCTTCATTATTTGGTTTTCTAGCTAAGGCTCCTAGTTTTCTACCTAAGGTATTCATATTTAACTCTCCACCATTAATAGCAGTAGATAGAAAATCACTAATACCTTCAAATATATTTTTATCTTCACTAGCAGCTACTTCTTTATCATCAGTTGCAGAAACATAGCTTTTAACACCATTAACACAAACAAGTACAGAAAGTGCAAGTCCAGCAAAAATACCTACTCTTTTAGCAACTTGTTTTCTCTGTGCAGCCACTCTCTCTTTTCTTGAATTAACATAAGAAAGATTAATGCAGCTAGCAGCTTTGCTTCTATCAAAACTTTCTTCCTTTGCTGTGTCATGAAAATGATGTTTTTCTAAATATCTAATTATTTCTTCATCAGTCATACTCATATTCTCTTACCCTACCCTCTTCTATTATAAATATACTTTAAAAAGGCTAATTTGTCAAATTAATATAAAATGCCAAGCTCCATTAAATTTGAACTAATAATCCTAACAGATAAAGAAATAAAATTATCTATGTTTTCCATATTGAAAGTCATATCTTTAACAGAGTTTACTTTACTTAATATTTCTCTAGATTTACTAACTAAAACATCTAATTTATCAACATGTGCTTCTACAATTATTCTATCGATATGCGGAATATTTCCATATAGAAAGTCCATATTTATCTTATATTCATCAATAATCCTCTTATTAATATTAGTATAATCATTATAAATATACTGAGTAGCCATAAAACCATGACAAGGCACAACAGTGCCATCTAACTTAGTAATAAGATTCTTACTTTCATCATATATCTCAGGAATAAAATATTTAAACCACAAATAATCAACATATAAATGAATATAGTATCCTAAAACAAAGTCATCATAAAAATACTTAGAATATAAGTTTAAAAACTTATCTAAACTAGGCACATCCTTATGAGTACCTAAAAAATGAGTATAGGTTTTATCTTCGCCTACTACTTTACTAATATCAGGTGCGATTGTACCTAAAAGAAGTTTATCATTATCTCTTCTTAGCTGCTTATTAATCTCACTGGCAATAGCAGCATGTATCATGAATGAAGCCATACTTTTGCCTCCTATTATTACTATAATCATTATAGCAAAATAAAAATAATAAAGAAATAATCTTTATTATTTTTTACTCTCAAACACAGTTGAAGCAATTAATGAAAATATATAATCAAATGTCTTACTATCAATAGTCTTAACATTTCTATATATAGATATCAAATCCGAAGCTTTAATATCATGAATATTTTTCTTCTCTTTTAATATTTCATCAAATAATAATTCAATAGCGTATGCAGCACTTTCCATATTAATATTTTCAAGTCCTTTAGTAGTCTTCTCATGTAATTTAATACTAAAAGCACTTATACTATCTCTTACAAAGAATTCACCAAACACATTCCAATTGCTTGGAAAATGAGAACTAACACCAATTGTTAAAGGCTTAATAATAGAATACTTATTATTATAAAGAAGTGCTCCAACCATAGAAGCACTAGGCATAATATTAACTAACTTCTCACTAAGTCTTTCATACTTCTTAGATTTATATTCTTCTTTTCTAAAACCTGGGCCATCATAATTAATAACTTTTTCTATTTTCTTAAATAACTTATCACTTGTTTCCATAGCAGCAGACATAGCCATATTGCCGCCTTTAGAATGACCTAAAACATAAACTTTTTTATCACTAGAAGTAATATTATCATTTAAATATTCACTGGCAAGTTTCTGTGTAAATGTAGGATATTCATACATACATCTAAAGTTTTCAAGCCATCCTATACTAGATCCATCAGTACCTTCAAAACAAATAATTTTATTATCTCCAAAAGTAATGCAAAGGGCACCAAACTGTGTATTCTTATTATTCATATCAATAAAATTATTAATAACAACGTCTTTATATCTGCTAGCATTTTCTAAATAAACAGATAACTCTTTAACAATAGGAATAATGCTATTAGAATTCTTTCTAACTCTTATTTTCTTACACCCACTAACAAACTCACTAAATGTTTTACTTTTAAAACTATCATAAGGTGCATAAGCAAGTGTAGCAAATATAAGCCCATCTATATAATTAAAAGGCACTCTTTTTAAATCCATATCTTTATAATATTTTATATAGTCATACATATTCATACGTTCTCACCATTTTAATTATAATACAATTAAACAAAAAGAAAAAGACTACATGTCTTTTTCCAGTTTCTTAATAACTTTATTAATATTATCATGCTTAGTATCCTCTGTTAAATAAGAGCCCAAACTATTAAGCATTAAAAATGTATTTTCTTGATGTTTAAGAGTTTCATCTAGTCCATCCCAAAGTAATTCTTTTATATATTCATTAGAACTCTCAATAGTGCCATGGACATAAACTTCTACATTACTCTTAATCATAAGTAAATACTCTTCTAAAAGATCTATATCACTCATTAGCTTTCTCCTTTAAACACTTAAATATTTTTTCTTTAAAACTATCATGTTTCTTTTTCTCTTTTAAAAAGAAATCACTAACCTCTTCATTTTCTAAATAAGCTGAATTTTCTTCTAAAAACTTAGAAACAATTCTTTCATGACTAATCGCATCTTCTAAATAAAGTAGTTCTTTTTCACTCATATAATCCTCCCACGATTATTATGTAAGTAAATTATTTATTTATACAAAAAAAGCATATTAATTATGCTTTTCTTTTTCAATTCCATTCATTGCCATAAAAATGAAAACAATAGATATAAATACAAATATAAATGCAGATAAGAAATTAAGTCTAGCATCAATAACTATTAATAAGCCACATATAAGTGTACCAATACTTCTTCCTAAATAACCTACACTATTTCTAAAATTAGAAAAACTAAATTGATATTTATTATCTAATCTATTAGTAAATGGAGCATCACTCATCTGAATAAATGAATCTACTGTAAGCTTACAAAAGATAACAGCAAGTATAATGATAATTCTATTACCAGATAAAAATGCTAAGAAATATAAAATACATCTACCAATATACTTAATACCTACATTAACTTTATCATTCTTAAAATGCTTACTTAAAGTAAAATGCCCTAAAACAGCAGACATAAGTCCAAATATAATTAATATTAATGATGAAGTAGTTACTTTTACTCCAAGACCTTCAACTAAAAGAATCATAATAGTGCCACTTATAGAATAATATGATATATTACTGAATAAATGAAATAATAGATAATAAATAGATGTCTTATCTTTTCTTAAAACAGGTATTAACTTACCATAAGAAGTAATTTGATGCTTTTCATTTAATTTCTTTCCTTCTATATCAATACTTCTAAGAAATAAGAAACCTACTAAATAAAGAAAACTAGCTATTAAAACATAAGTATTATAACTAACTTGTATTCCATAGAAACCATATTTAAGAAGTATTAAACAAATAAGTCCTCCACCAAAATAACAAGCATCATATATAATATCCCTAAGAGCAAATTCTTTATTATTTTTATTAATATAAGTCATAAGAGGATATATACTAACAAATATTTCTACGTCTAAAACAAATTCAACTATAGTAATAAACTTAATAAGCATTAAAAAGTTAGTTTTATAGTAAAAAAACAATATTAATGAAGTAACTACTTTACTAAGTAGTAATCCTTCAATAAACGTTTTTAATTTATCTCTTCTAACTAAAGCAGAACAAATATATAAAACTGATATAGTGATAAAAGAAGCAATTGCAAATATAGTACTAATAGTACTAACAGAAAGTCCATTGGATAATAGCCACATTTCTTGATAACTGTACATAAAAGCGCCTGCTAATGAGAATATTGCCAAAACCCCTAATATCTTTTTAATATCCTTATTCATGAAGCACCTACTTTATTTTATAAGAAACCTTATATATCAAATAAGTATTAACTACTAAAAGAATACTGCCAATAGCTAAATGATAAGGATTTAACTCAAACTTAAATACTTCAAATAATATGCTAACTACACTCGCAAGAACAAAACCAATAATAACATAATAAGTATTAGTTCTATATTTATTAATTAAATAATTAATTAACTTAGCAATAAGGATTATACCTATAACAGCACCCGCTGCTAAAACAGCAATAATTATTAAATTAGAACCAACATTATTAAAAGATGTAAGATTATTTATAACCTCTAAAACAGGTTCATAATAACCAATAAGCATCAATGTAAAAGATCCACTTATACCAGGAATAACCATAGTAGCGGAAGCAAGTATTCCTACAAAAAATAATTTAATATAGCCTATAAAATTTAAATTAACTAAACTAACACTAGCATCTTTCTTGTCAACTATTAACATAAGAAGAACTATAATTATGCCTATTAACATCAAACTAAAATGTTTAAGATCAATTTTCTTATTAACATTTTCAAATAATTTAGGAATACCACCAAGTATTAATCCTAAGAATATTAATATAGTTATTATAGGAGCACTACTTAAACCATATTTAATTATTCTAGCAAATACTACTAATGAAAATAAAGCACCTACTCCTATTGGAAGTATATACATAAAATACTTTTTAAAGTTTTTAAAACTTTTATAAAAATTAGATATAGCTTCTAGTAATTCTTCATAGATACCAAGAAGTACTGCAAGACTTCCCCCACTCACTCCTGGTATTATGAATGCAATTCCTAGTATCATACCTTTAACAAATAGTGTTATAAACTCTTTCATAATTTTTCACCTATATATTTTTCATATTCTTTCTTTAAACCTTCTCTATTTCCACTTACACTAGGTTTAAGTTCAAATGCAAGAGGTTTAGATGTAGCTTTTAATATTGAAGGATGATCTTCTCCAATAAACACATCCCATCCTATATACTTAACATCATTAATCTTTTTAGCTGCATCTATAACCATCTTTTCAGCTTCTTTATAGAAAGGAACTTGATAATCAATAATATCTTCTTTAGTATCAGGATGTTTCATAAATGTTTGAGAATTATTATTAACAGCAGGATATATAATAGTGCCATTTTCATTTAAAATAGCGTATAGTTTTTCATCTTTACTCTTATTAATCTTAAATACTCTACTAATAACATGGACATCCTTTCCATCATTAAAAGTGTTAAGTCTCAAATAATTAATGCCTTCGCTATATAATCTAGAAACTTCTTTATTCTCAACTAATAACTCTTCTACAATAACTTCATTTCTTTTCATAATAGAATTATAAATTTTAAGAACATTATATTCATTCTTAAGTAAATCTTTAACAACCCTAATTATTTCAAAATTCTTATAATCTGTTGTTGAAACAAGAACTTTATCTTTATCAGAAATAAAATCTTTAAAATCCTTAAAAGAAGAGCTTCTTAAATCAATAAAGTCCCTATGAATATAATCTTTAAACATTAAATCAAAAGAACCTTTATCATCTAACTTTATAGACTCATCTTTATTATTATATTTATTAATAATATAATCATTCATTTTATTAGTAACAAAAGTTCTTCTCTCTTTATCACTAAGCATATAAAACTCATAATAATAGTATTCCATATAATCACACTTATAATTTTTATATGACTTAAAAATATCTAAAAATAAACATATTTTAGACTTACCTGTTTTTTTACTAATTTTATCTATAATATTACGTGCATCTTTTTCACATAATATTTTTATTCTACTCACTATTCTCATAATAAGATTATAGCAAAAAAAATAAGGAAAAGAAACTTCTTTTCCTTATACTTTATTTATTTTAATAACTTCTTAGCATATCCGTGTTTAGCTAATATTAAATAATTTTCAGCATACTCTGTATCTAGGAAGATATAAGCATTAGATGGTATTTCATCATTATAAGCTAATTTCCATCCATCTTTATTATACGAATTTACATCCTGAGTAAATGCATATACATCAACATAATTACCTTCAAATAAAACTTCTTTAGTTACTATACAGAAAGATTTAAAGTTTTTATAAGCATACTTTAAAGCTTTATTCTTAGATTTATAACTATAATAATAGTCATCTGGATCAATATCATGTAAATTTTCTCCAATAACTTTTAAAGTTGGAAGAGTATCTACCATATCATACATTGCATCATATACATAAGTATCAGTAGCAACGATAGTATCACTAGGAACAGAATCTTCATTTACCATAAGCCATCCATTTTCTACATTAAGGAAGCCACGATTACTTACAGCATATTTATAAACTCTTTTTCCATTAGGAAGAAGAACTATTCTTCTTAATAAGAAATATGGTTGCCACTTACTCTTAGCATAATTAAGAGCTTCATTAAGAGGAAGTTCTCTATAATCTTCTGCTTTACTTACAATAGCAACTTTTTCATACTCTCCATCGTTATTTAAATCATAATCTATAAGTTTAAATTTATTTTGTCTATTTAATTTTTCATCTATTAAAATATTACCTAACTCGATAGAAGTAGCTACCATAGTATTTTCTTTAATATCAGATGTATCAATAGACCATCCCCAATCCTTTTCAAAATAATTAGGACTGATAGCATAAACATCAACTGATTCATATGATTCTCTACCATTAATTCTAACTGCTCTAGTTTCAATTCTACGGTGTACATAAAGTTTCTCATAATATTGACTCATTAAACTAATAGCGTCATTCTTCTTTAAATATTTGTTAGGAACAACATTTCCTAAATAAATGTATAATGGGTTAGTATCAGGATTCATAGTATAATAACCGTCTACTTCAAAAACTTTTTCTGAATCAACACTTTTAGCTTGAGCTTCTACACCATTAGAACCAAACACTAACATACCAGCTAAAGCTAAAGGTGCAGCTTTTTTAAGCATTAAATATTTTAATCTTTCATTATTTTTCATAATAAAACCTCCCTTATTCAGCTATATTATAGCACAAAGGAGGTTATTGTCAAATTACTTTAGTAATTCACTTAGTTTGTTCTTTTCTTCAGCTAATTTTTGTTTGTCCATCTCAACTATATTAGCAGGAGCTTTATTAACATAATTTTCATTAGATAAAAGCTTTTCTCTTCTTTCAATAGATGCTTTTAATGCTTCTATTTCTTTTTCTTTAAGAAGCTTATCATCTTCACTCTCTTCTTTCTGATAGAATATTAAGGCTTTTATCTTATTACTAATAACTTTATAAGACTTAATAGATAATTTTTCATTAATAATATTATCTTCTATTCTAAGAACTTTTATAATTAATGGATCAACTTCAGTTTCAAATAATACTTTCATATCTTTAGTAATATTATTCTCTGCTTTTACAGTTCTAAATGTCTTAATAAATAAAACATAATCATCTACTTTATCTTTAACTTCATCAAATATAAATTCTTCTTCATATTTAGGATAATCACTAATCATAATAGACTCGCTATCCTTAATTGGAAGCATTTGATAAATTTCTTCTGTTACAAAAGGCATAAATGGATGAAGCATCTTAAGTATACCAGTTAAAACATAACATAAAACTGATTTAGTAGTAGCAGATTCACTATTAAATTTACTAAATTCAATATAGTTAGAACAAAAATCATCATATATAAATGAATATGTTTCAGCTCCAAATAAATTAAATTCATAGTTATCCATATGTTTAATACTTGATTTAACTATATTTTCATATTTAGTTAAAATCCATTTATCAAGCTCTGTTAAATTAGAGAAATCTAATTTTTCAAGACCTTCTATATTCATTAAAACGAATCTAGAAGCATTCCATATTTTATTAATATAGTTCCAAGTACTACTCATCTTATCTTCATCAAATCTTAAATCGGTACCAAAAGCAACATCAGTATTTAAGTAGTATCTTAAAGCATCTACTCCATATTTATCTATCATTTCAAATGGGTCTACTCCGTTACCTAGACTCTTACTCATCTTTCTTCCTTCTTTATCACGAATTAGTCCATGAATAATGCAGTCTTTAAATGGACGAATACCATTTAACTCTTCACTTTGGAACATCATTCTAGCTACCCAGAAGAAAATAATATCATATGCAGTAACTAAGCAGTCATTTGGATAATATCTTTCTAAATCAGATGTTTTTTCTGGCCATCCTAAAGTGCTAAATGGCCATAAAGCACTACTAAACCATGTATCTAGTACGTCCTCGTCTTGCATCCATCCTTCTTCCTTAGGAGCTTCTTCTCCAACATAGATTTCTCCGTCCTTATACCAAGCAGGAATTCTGTGTCCCCACCAAAGTTGACGAGAAATACACCAGTCATGACAATCGCTCATCCAAGAATTTAAAAGGTTTTCAAATCTTTCAGGTATAAAATTAACTTTATCATCTTTAGATTTTTGAATATCAAGTAAATTCTTAGCTAAAGAATCCATCTTAACAAACCATTGCTCTTTAACCATAGGCTCTACCATAACGCCAGTTCTCTCTGAGTGTCCTACTTCATGAACTAAAGGCTCTATTTCTAGAAGTAATCCTTCTTCTTTTAAATCATTTAAAAGTACTTCTCTACACTCTTCTCTACTCATACCTTGATATTTTGAAGGAACGTTCTCATTCATTGTAGCATCATCATTCATAATGCATATTCTCTCTAAGTTATGTCTATTTCCTACTTCAAAGTCGTTAGGATCATGTGCTGGAGTAATCTTAACACATCCAGTTCCCTTTTCCATATCAGCGTGTTCATCAGCTATAATAGGAATTAATTTGTTCATAATAGGAAGAATAACATTCTTTCCTATATATTTTTGATATCTAGGATCATTTTCATTAACTGCTACAGCAGTATCTCCAAATAAAGTTTCTGGACGAGTTGTAGCAACATCTAAAAATTCATCTGTTCCATCAATAATATATTTTAAATGATAAAAAGCACTTTTCTCTTCACTATAAATAACTTCTTCATTAGAAAGAGCTGTCTTAGCAGCTGGATCCCAGTTAATTATCTTTTCTCCTCTATAAATAAGTCCTTTTTTATAATAATCAACAAATACTTTAGTAACTGCTTTATTTAGTCCTTCGTCTAGTGTGAATCTTTCTTTAGAATAATCAACAGATACTCCCATTGCAGCCCATTGATCTCTAATAGCTCCTCCGTATTCTCTTGTCCAGTCCCAGCAAGCTTCTAAGAACTTTCCTCTTCCATATTCATACTTATTAATACCTTGATCTTTTAGTTTTTTAACAACCTTAGCTTCAGTTGCAATAGCGGCATGATCCATACCAGGAAGCCAAAGTGTATCAAATCCCATCATTCTTTTATATCTTATAATAGCATCTTGAATAGATACATTATAAGCATGCCCTATATGAAGTTTACCTGTAACATTAGGTGGTGGAATAACTATACTATAAGGTTTCTTACTAGTATCTCCACATGTAAAATAACCCCTATTCTTCCATTCTTCATACTTTCCTTCTTCTACTTTTTTAGAATCATATTTAGTATCTAACATTTAAATCCCTCCAAAATAAAAGCAGTACCCCAAAGGACGAATCTTTCGTGGTACCACCTTAATTTATTCTCTTTATGTTTAACGCACATAACTCGTTTTATCTTACTTAATTTCAGATAATCACTCAGTTTCTACCTTCAAAAACAATTACTATTAACTTTCACCAAACGTTAACTCTCTATAAATAATTAGTTTTTTACTCCTAAACTTCCTTGCTTTATGAATGTATTATAGCACATACCTATTATTTTTAAAAGAATTAATTAATACTTTTAACTCTTTCCACTATTTTATTATAAGTATACTTAGTAATCAATAACTTAGCATTACTAATAGTATATCCCTTGTATTCCACAGTAGTAGCAATTTCTCTTTTATTATCACTAATTAAATCACTTACTATTCTTCTAGTTATCTCTCTTTCAATATCACTATCTAAATAAGTATTAATCATATAAGTATTAGTATAATTTCCTACATTAATAGTAATACTTACCATAAAAACATCTAAATTAGAAAAAACATAATTTAAACTTTTATTACTTAAACTATCAAAATCTATACTATACTCTCTTTCTTCATATAAATCATTAGAAGTAGAAGCACTTACATAAGTAGTGCTAAATAATAAAATAAAAATAACTATTAATAAAAGCTTCTTCATAAAACCACCATCTATACTATTCCCAATAATTACTAAAATATAAAAGAATAAATCAAAATAATAAAAGAATAATATTAATGGTGGTATTATGACAATTAAGAAAGTAAAAATAATAGATGTATTTATAATCTTTTCACTTTGTTTTCTATTTCATTTTATATACCAAAAATTTCCTAATATATTTACAAGTTTATTTTTCCCAGTTAATGAAAGTATATGGGAACATATGAAACTATTCTTAACTCCATATTTATTAATAACACTAATAGACTATAATACTTTTAAAATATTTAAAATAAATAATAATAATCTACTACTATCCACTGTAGTATCTATTCTATTTAGCATAATATTTTATTTAACACTATATATTCCTATCAATAATACATTTACTGAAAGTATGTTTATAAATATATCACTTATGTTTATAACTATATCCTTGTCACAGTTAATAAGTTATTGGTTATTAACAAAAGAAAAACTAATAATAAACAAAACAAGTCCATATGTAATAGTATTAATACTTCTACTTTTTTCATATCTTACATATAAACCAATACATAATAATCTATTTTATGATAAAACAAACAATAAATATGGTATAAATATATATTTATGATAAAATAAAAATATGAAAAGAAAAATAAATATTAAAAAATTTATACTATTTATATCAATGCTAATATTTATAATTGGCATAGTTTTCTCATCTTATAAAATAATAAGATGGAAAACATTTACTTCTAAAGGAGAAAAACAAATAAAGGAAATACAAGAAGAAGTAAAGCCTATTGAAATAGATGAAACTAAAACACAGGTACAAGAAATATCTCCAACAGAAGATAAAATAAATACTAAACTAGTAGAAGTAGATATAAAAACTTTAAAAGAAAAAAATACAGATTCAATCGGATGGATAATAGTTGAAGGAACAGACATAAACTATCCAATAGTAAAATATAAAGATAATGATTACTACATGTCTCATTCTTTTGATAAAACTTATAATGAAGCAGGATGGATATTCTTAGACTATAGAAATGATGAAAACCTAACAGATAAAAATAACATTATATATGGTCATTCAATGCTTAATGGCTCAATGTTTGGAACACTTAAAAATATACTAAGAAATACATGGTTTAATAATAAGAATAATCACATTATAAAAGTATCTACAGAAAAATATAATTATCTATGGCAAGTATTTAGTGTATATCATATAAAAGAAACAAATGACTACTTACAAGTAGATTATAGATCAGATGAAGACTACGCTAAATTTTTAAATAAAATAAAAGGAAGAAGTGCATATATATTTGATACTACTGTATCAACAGAAGACAAAATATTAACACTATCATCATGTTATTCAAATAATGAAAGAGTTGTACTTCACGCAAAGCTAATAAAAATGAGTTATTAATTATAGCTCATCTTTTTTATATATGATATAATTTGTATGGTGAATAAAATGAGTGAGAATAAAAAAGCTAATCTAATTACAGTATTAACTGTAATAGTAACAATTCTAATATTAGTAGTTTCAGGTTATATTATATATAATTCAGGACTATTTGATGAATATAGAAAACCAAATAATATAGATAATCAAGACAAAATAAATGGCAAAATTGAATATGGTGACAACTATCAAATATTATATGAAGATTTAGATGAGCCTTATAAATGTGATGAACTAAAGGATGCTAAGTATATATATGGGGATATTTATGATGGCTTTTTCATAACAAATGATGGAAAACTATATAGACTATCAAAAACTAAGTATCAAGATAATTCTCAAAATTGCTTACACTATGCAGATGATGTAAGAATAGAAAGAATAGTAGCTGGTTTAGTAGCAGACACTAATAACAATCTATACGATAGTGCTACACTAATAAACGATGGAAATGACTATGATTACTTAAAATTAGACACTCCAGGCTCATTTGGAAAATACGTTTATGGAGAATTCTGGAGTAATAAAGATGTTTTACTTGATACAACATATAAAATATTCACTGATCCAGAAAACAGTGATATACAGCATATGTATACACTAGTACTAAAACCAGATGGCAACATATATAGAATGCACTATAGAAGAAATACTGATATAAATACTAAAGAAACTAGTAAATACAAATATGTTGATGAAGAATTAGTACTAAAACTAGAAAATGAAAAAGTAAGAATCATGGGTAATGAAGGAGAAAACGGAAGAGCCTACATAATAACAGATAAAAATGTATACTTTGAAGAAATAACAGACAGTGAATGTAAAAAAGATAATAGTAAGATATGCAAATGCACATTAGTTCCTTCAAAAGCATATAAAACTTTTGCTCCAAAAATAATATCACTATTCACAAGTACTACATTCGACCCTACTCTAACAACAGTTACAACACTAGATCAAAAAATATATATAAGAACAATTAAATAAGCTATAAATAATAACTAATACATCAAATATAATAAATAAAAAAGTATTAAAAAACTAGTCTAAGACTAGTTTTTTGTATCTATACTTCCTCTAAAAACAACATATTTATCATAAATAAATTCTAAAATAAAATTAGCTGTCATATTAATAAGAGTTACTAAAAACTCATTCCATTTAAGAGTTTCTACTAAATAATCACCTATAAGAGTAGAAACAGGAGTAAACACTAAATAAAACAGTGCTACCTTCATCATAGCTACAGGAACATTATTACTAGATCTAAAAGTAAACTCTCTATTTAAAGTAAAATTCCATAAAACAGAAAGTACTAAGGCTACTAAATAACACACCCAATATTGAAACTTAAAATGATTAAGAACAGAAAATGCCCCTATTTCTATTAAACCAGCCGATAAAGAAAATAAAGTAAACTTACCTGCTCTTATTAATTCTTTCTTATTCATATCATTCACCTACTATAAGTATACCATAACAAAAAAAATTAAAAAATTAATAATTTAACTATTGATTAATTGTTATAAATATGGTACTATACTCTCCGTTGTGCAAGGAGGGGAATATGGCATTTAATAATGTAAGCAAAACAATTGCAGTAAAAGAAATGATTGATGAAGAATACTTTTCATATGAAGACAATGTAGAAGAAATTAAAAAATCAGTGTCTAGTCTAAATACTCATCAGTTATATGCGCTATCAAGACATTACACAGTTCAAGCTAATAATTTATTTAAAAAATTATTAAATAGTGAAATATCTGAAGCTATGATAGCTGATTCAGAAAAAAGACTAAATAAGTACATTAGACTACTAAACTACATTAAAAGTATACAAAATGAAAAAGTAGATAAAGAAGGAACAATAGTAGATTTCAGCAATAAACTTAATATGAAATTCTAAAAATAATAATTAATAAAAACTAGTCCATTACTAGTTTTTTTATATTTATAGTAAATACCATTGAATTACAAGCTATCAAATGATAAAATAAAACCCATATTTAAAAAGGAGAACTAAATGAAAAAAACATATATGTCAAGAAGCATTTCTGATATAAAAGAAGATGTAGAAATTATTAAGCCTTATTTAAAAAGTAAAGGATATGATTTAGAAAAACACCCAGGAATAGAAATAAACTACACTGTTGCAAGAAATAAAAATCTTATATATTTAGCATTTGCAATAGTAGATACAGTCGAATCAGACAGCTATAGAATAGATCCATTCACTTCTAAATTTGGTCAAATAATATATGACACTGAAGGAAATGTTTTATTAGACTGTGTAAAAGAAAAATACACAGGATTAACTTTAACTGGAGAAGAAGAAACATATAAAGAAATAGATTCAAAAAACATATTCTATAAAAACAAAGTATGCATTGAAGTAAATGAAGATAGCTCTCTATACTCATATTTCTATATCTATCAATTAGAAAATAATAAATATGTTCAAATTGATACACTAAATGGATATAGAATATCATCTGTAAGTGGTAAGGATTTTATAATAACTAGAAATAGACTATATGGAATAGAAGAAGCAAAATACTTAAATCCAAATACATTTGAAAACATAGTGGGATCTAGCTGTGAACAATTCTTCCAATACGTGTCACCAAGCAGTTTTGGAACTAACGAAACTCTATGGGCATCAGATCATATAGTAAAAACTATAAAAACAAATGATGTACTATGGGCTCACAACGTAATCAAAAGTAATTATAAGCACATAGAAAAGAAAGCTGATATATTTACGTTTCTAAATATTTTTGGAAAACCTATAGGTCCAGTATACTATAGATCTAAAAATAAGTTTTCATCAATTGACATAAGTGAAATGTCTTATAATAAGGCTATAGAAACATTTAAAAATATACTAGACGCAGAATGTAAGGTTGAATACTTAAACGAAAAAAGAATGATGAGTAGAAAAGAAAAACAAGCAAAAGAACTTTATGAGAAAATGTTAGATACACTAGCATCACATTTTGATCATCAACCAGTAAGTGATAGATTTAGAAAAAGACTAATGCCCCATCAAAAAGATCAGTCAATTAACTAATCTTTTTTTAAGTAATAATTATTGATTTTTATAATAAAATGTAGTAAAATAAAATACAATTAAAAAGGGGGACTAAAATGAAAGAAGAAATGGAAAAGTTATATAATGACTTATTACGTATCAAAGAAGAAAAAAGAAAGCATGGATTAGAAACCATGCAATATAAAATAGAAAAGGGTAAAGAAATCATAGACCCATCTAAACATCAAAGCTGGGAAGAATATGTCATTAGAGATACTAATGGATGTTTTTTTGGATATATTACGGAGTGCGCTCTTGAAATAATGATGGCTATTGAAGAAGGAAAAACTCTAGAAGAAATAAAAGAAATTGAAGAAAATCAAAATCAAACAGAAATGACAAGCAACGGAATAAGAGATTTAGTAAATAAATATTCTAAAAAAGGATATCCTATCGAAGAAAAACCAATGTCTCTAAGAGAAATGTCATTATCATTAAAAAATAAAAGGGGAAATTAAAATGGAAAATAAAGAAATAGATTTAGATAAAATAGCAGATCTACTATACATGACATTAGATTCAATACAAAAAGATAGACTTATTAAAGCAGGAATTTGTCATGAAGCATTAAAAAATGAAATAGTATCTCTTAAAGCACCTGAATATACTAGAGTAATCTTACTAAATAAAGCAGAAAATACAATAAGAGAATATGAAAAACAAAACGGTATAGGATCATGGCCAATACAAACCAAAGAAAAATTAGAGTTTGATTTAGAAGTATATAGACTTACTCATCCAACTTTATAAACAAAAAACTAGTCATAGACTAGTTTTATTTTGTTTTACTAAGAATATTATCAGACTTCATTATCATGTCGTCTAAATCTTCTCTTCTAATGATAAACACAACAGTAGAAGGATTAATCTCAACATTTAATTTATACTCCTCTGCAGCTTCTTTCACTGTCTTATCATCAAGTATGTATATTTTACCGTCACTTGATAACACTTTACCTGAATAACCAACATATATTAGAAGTGCAGCAACCATATTATAAGTTAAAGATTGATAATAATTATTTCTTACTAATTCAAGCGCTGTATGTAAGTGTTTTTGATATTCATTATCAAGTTGTCTTTGAAGCTCCGCATTACAATTTTGATCTTCTGCACTAACATCAATAAATTGAGTAAAATATGATTTATTAAGTACATCATAATCAAAATGTTTAAAGAATGAAGCACTGATATATACAAAACTATTAGTGCGAACTTTATCAACGGAATCATTCTCTTCATTAACTCTATCATTAATAACAGTATCCATTACAGTGTCAATAAGTTCAGAACTTTTACTACTTAAAAGTGCTAACACCTTATTCTTTATGTCTTCCTTTTCTTCCTTAGCCATTTGAATTTTTCTTTTTTCTTCTTGAGCCTCTATAATATTTTTCTTAGCTTTTCTAAGCATCGCAGCAACATATTTATTCATTATATAACCCTTCCTTTATGGCTATTTATAATAACATAAATTCATTATAATAACAAGGAAATAATAAAAGTAGACTAATGTCTACTTAATTTACTAGAAAGTAACTCTTCTATATATTCAAGTTTTTCTCTTTCATATTTAATATCGTTATATGCTTCTGATACGTTCTCTTTATTACTTTTATCATTAACTATCTTCATAGAAAATTCTAAACTTTGTTCAGTTTCACTTTTAATCTTTTCAAGTTCTTCTACTGTTTTATCATCTAAATAATCAAATCTTTTATCCATACTTATCTCCCTCTATATATAATTATATTATTAATTTATCTTTAAGTCAAAATAACTACACATTTTAACTAAGTGCGCTATAGTTCAGAATTTAATGTACATACGAACAAAATGGAGAAATAAAAAACGTCGAATAATTCGGCGTTATTTTTTAATTGGAGCAACTGATGGGAATCGAACCCACGTCCCAGCCTTGGCAAGGCCGTGTACTAGCCGTTGTACTACAGCTGCATGTGTAAATAATATAACACAAGAGACTTATTTTGTCCATAGAAAAAGCTTTAGTTTTTACTAAAGCTATTCTACTATATTATTGCTTCCTCTATTAAAAGTAGACACTCCATTATTTCTTACTGTAAAATTAGTTGCGCCTGGATATAAATATATTATTCCATTTTGAATATTATTATCATATATTTCTACGCTTACCTGCTCTCCCATACCCATTATTAGATTCTTAGATAAACTTTCATTTTTTCTAACAAGAGTATTATTATAAAACTTAAGATTAGTGTTATTTTCTCTAATATTTACAAAGAAGAAGTTATCATTAGCATATCCACCATCTTCTATATAGTTATCATGAATATTTGTGTTAGAACTAGAAGCCACTCTTATAGAATTTTGACATATATTTTTAAGAGTATTACCAGATACATCAGCATTAGTGGTTTTTGTAATGCTAATACCTCCTCCACCACATCCATCTGAATAATTAAGAGCTTCAGTGTTATCAATAGTATTATTCTTTACAGTAGCATTATTAGCATTAACAATAATACCAGCAGCCACATTATATATTTTATTATTAGTAATACTTATATTATCAATTACCCCTCTAGCAGCATATATAGCACTACCATATCTCTTATTCTTAATAGTATTATTATTAATAACTACATTAGTAGTTTTACCTGTTCCATAAATAGAAATAGGTTCAGAATTTTGATGACCATCAAATAAGTTATTCTCTATTAACAAATCATCATTATCATAGCTTCCTAAAGTAATAACCCCGCAGTCTACATTAAGGAAATTACTATTAGTAACATGAATACTATTTCCTTCTATTATTCTAATAGCGGCATATACATTGTCAATAAAATAAACATTATCAACATTTATATTGGAAGAATGCCATATATCAAATATATGAATACCATCTTGCGCACTATGACCTTGTTCTCTACTATTAACAGCACTGTTGCCACTTATTGCTATATTTTTAACAGTAACATTAGATTTAGAACTAGTAACAAACATATCACTTGATACTTTAGCGCCATCCTTAGCAATAAATAATGATGATTTACCATCTCCCACTATAGTTAAATTATTAGAAGTATAAACTTTTTCTATAGCATATGTGCCACTTGGAACATAAAGTGTATGTCCACTAGAATTCTTAAATGCACTGTTAACAGCTAGAGTATCAAGAGTTTTTCCATCTCCCTTAGCGCCAAACTGTTTTAAATTTACTTTATCTTCTAATATAAGTTTAGCATATAAACCATTATCTAAGGAAATAATAAAGAATTCATCAGCGCTTTTTTTATTAGTACTTAAATAATCTTTATCAACTATTTCGTATAAAGATTTCCCTCCATCACCAACTGAATAAAAACCATTAGTTTGAACTTTCTGCCCTACTTTAAGAATAGTCAATTTTTTCATTTCTGAAACATTATCAAAAGAATAATCATAATTTTTTTCTTCTTTTTTAGTTTCTGTTTGTTTAGGAGTTTCTTTTATAGTTGAAGGTGTACTACTTGGTTTAACACTTTCTTCTTTAACTTCTTCTTTAACTTCTTCTTTAACTTCTTCTTTAACTTTTTCTTTTATTTCTTTATCATTATTTATGATAATATCATCTTCTACAGCTTCTTGTTTATTAAAATAACTCTTAAACGCTTTATAAATAGCAGAGGGAGTATATTCAATATCATAAGTTTTACAAATATTTAAGATCACTAAAACAAACAAAGCTATTAATGATAACGTTAAAACAATAATAAATTTTTTTCTGCTCATACGTTTCACCGCCTATATTGTACCACATAAAAATAAGAAAGCCAGGCTTTCTTATTCAACTGTAACTGATTTTGCTAAATTTCTAGGCTTATCTACATCAAGTCCTCTAGAAACAGATACATAATATCCTAGAAGTTGAAGTGGTATGACTGAAAGTGATGGATAAAAGTATTTATTAGTTTCACTAATAGTTATTACTTCTTCTGCTACTTTAGAAGTATCTATATTAGGAGTACATACTGTTGCTACGTATGCTCCTCTACTCTTAACTTCTACTAAATTACTAATAGTTTTTTCTGCTATCTCTTCTTGCGTAACAACACCTATTACTAAAGTATTATCTTCTATTAAACTAATAGTGCCATGTTTAAGTTCTCCAGCTGCATAAGCTTCACTATGTATATAGCTTACTTCTTTAAGTTTTAAGCTACCTTCTAGACATGTAGCATAGTCTAAACTTCTTCCGATAAAGAAAGCATCTTTTATAGAAGAATGTTTACTAGCTATTTTTTGTATTTCATTAATAGTATTTTCTGTAGTTTCTTTTACTTTAGAAGGTATTAATAATAAATCATTAATTAATTCTTCATACTTTTTATCGTCTATTTGATTATTTAAATAAGCCATTTTTATAGCAAGTAAATAACCTACTATTAACTGAGTACTATAAGCCTTTGTAGTAGCAACAGATATTTCTGGTCCTGCTAGTGTATATAAACAGTAATCTGCTTCCCTTGCAATAGATGATCCTACTACATTTACTATAGCAAGTGTTTTAACTCCTGCATTCTTAGCTTCTCTTAAAGCTGCTAAAGAGTCAGCTGTTTCACCAGATTGACTAATAATAATTACTAGTCCATCTTTATTTAAAATAGGTTTTCTATATCTAAATTCAGAAGCAATATCAGTTTTAACTGGTATTCTAGCTAAATCTTCTATTACGTAAGAAGATGTTACTCCTGCATGATATGCACTACCACAAGCTACAATATAAATTTCTTTTACTTTAGATAGTACTTCGTCACTAACACCTGCATTTGAAAAGTCTATTTTACCTTCTTGAACAAAAGAATTAATAGTTTTAGATATTACATCACTTTGTTCATGTATTTCTTTAATCATAAAGTGTTCATATCCTTCTTTTTCAGCTGCAGATAAATCCCACTTTATTTCTTTTAATTCTTTTTCTATAACATCTCCATTTAAATCATAAAATGTTACTTCATTATTAGTAAGTCTTGCTGCTTCTAAGTTATCTATATAATAAACATTTCTAGTATATTTTAGAATAGCAGCAGCATCTGACGCTACATAAGTAGCATCTTTACTAACACCTATAATCATAGGTGAATCTTTTCTAGCTACATATAATTCTCCTGGAAAATCTTTAAACATAACAGCAATAGCGTAAGATCCTCTTACCCTAACCATAGTTCTATTAATAGCGTCTATAGGACCCATGTTATATTTATAGTAATAATACTCTATTAAGTTACCTAGTATTTCAGTATCAGTTTGACTATAGAAAGTATAATCATGTCTTTTAAGTTTCTCTATAATCTCCTGATAGTTCTCTATAATACCATTATGAACAAGAGTTACTTGTCCTTTAAAAGTAACATGTGGATGAGCATTTGTTTCAGATGGTTCTCCATGAGTAGCCCATCTTGTATGCCCTATTCCAACAGTGCCATTTAATTCTTCATTTTCTATTTTTTCTCTTAAAGCTGATATTTTACCTTTAGCTTTAAAAACTTTAATCTCATTATCTTCTAAAACAGCAATACCTGCTGAATCATAACCCCTATATTCTAATTTTGAAAGACCATCAAGTAATATTTCACTGGCCTTATTGTTACCGTTATAACCAACGATGCCACACATATATAAATTCCTCCATGCAAAAAATATATATAGTGGTATATCCTCTGTTACAATCTTGATTTTGCTTTTTAAATATACCTAACGATTTATATTAACCGTGATAACATCCGCCGAGTATTTCGATAATTATCATCCTCGTCAACCTTTATTGGTCCAGGCGCTAATAAAAGCAGTTCATCCTTTCTAAGCTTTTATTTTACTAACTTCATTATAACCCTAGAAATAAAATCTAGTCAAATAAAAATAGCTTATCACTAAGCTATTTATTATTTAAAATAAGTTTTCTATCTATTGTTTTAGTCCTACTTTCATATGTATCTTTATCATTATTGTATACAAATAGTTCTCCATCTTTTTCAATAATTAAAATATTATCAAAGAAGCTTTTAGATAGTTTTCTACTTCTATTATTAATGACTTGCATTAAATGATTATATTCATAAACTAGTGCTAAGTCATCAACTAATCTTTGAGGTTTATAAACACCCTTACTACCAAATAATTGAGTAGCAAGTTCAAATAGTAATTCTCTTTTTCTTTCTTTTAAATTTTCATATTTTTCTTCTACATTATCGCCTTCAATCGTATTATAGTGTTCAATCAAATAACTTGTTAAATCTACCCCACTAATGACATCTGGATATAAGTCTAAATAAAGTGGATCCATACTATCATATAATGATTGAAGTTTACTATACATATTATCAAGTGACTGAATAGATGAAGCATTATCCATATCAATATTTAAATTATATGAATACATTAAATCTATAATAATTGGATAAAGAATTGCTTTAATATCGGTATAATTAACTTTTAAATAAGCCAGAACTTCTGAAGAAACAGATGCTTTAGAACTAATTACTCTTTCAGATTTTCTACTTTTAAGACAATCTCTATAAAGTGAATTATTAAGTCTAAAATCTAATCTTGTTTTATCATACTCTTCTATTTTTATAATTCCATCTCTAACTAAATTAAGAATATTATCATCACTTAAATCAATTGCAAATAACCCTTTAGCGTTTTCTATTTCTTCTTTTGCACTTAAAACTCTCTTTTGATCTACAACTACTATGCTTCTTCTAGTATCATTACCTTTCTTTATAGCTTGTGGCATAGAATAAGCTTCAATTGTATAAAAAAGATCTTTACTTAATGAAATCCAAGGAGAAGTAGCTTTTTTTTCTGCCCATTTACCATTAATATGATTCATAATAAAATTAAATGAGTTTTGCATATTAGTGCCAGAGTAATAATCTAAAACCGTTTCAAAGTCTTCTTTACTTCTAGTTCTAATTGCGTATATATTTTTACAATTTAAAACAACATTTTGATAATCTTTATCATTAATAGCCCTATAAAGTATCATATAATCCCCCTTTTTTTTAATGAAGTATATTATACATCAAACAATAAAAAAAAGAAAGCATAAGCTTTCTTATAAAGCTAGTAAAGATATATTCTTATCTTTATCTACTTTAAGTTTATGAACTTCTTTTTTAATTACAGGAGTATCACTCTTAGTTAAATCAATATATTTAAATGTAACAGTAGTAACTCCTTCTTCAACTCCTTTAAATACATAATTAGTACTAACAGGAGCGCCTACTAATCCATCAACATTTTTATCTTCTAGTATATAATCTTTAACAAAAGATACGATGCTCTCGTCTTCTATTTCATATTCCCATTTATATGGAACACCACCATTTATAGTATAAGTAAATTCTATTTGATTAGAATCAGTGTTATTCCATACTTCTTTTTTATTACATAGAATAATAACCATAACTGCACACAAAATTACACTTATAAGTGTAAGTATTGGCACTAACATCTTTTTCATATTATCACCTTCCTTAACTACATGTTATTTCTTCATCTATAGTTCCTAGTTTAATATACATATTAGAAAAAGTACCTTTAATAAATCTAAATGGTTGATCACTAGAATTAGTACTTCCTCCGAATGTAGCAGGTACATCAAATGGAAGAGTAAGTCCACTAACATCTACTGCAAGCTTATAGTTAGCATTATTAAGGCTATAGCATACCTTTCCACCTACTCTAACTATTTTAATATTTAATGGTGCATTTAAAGAAAGCTTAGTAGTTTTAGCAACACCATTACCATCTCTGGCTATTAATTCATAAGTATTATTAGTAGAAGTTCTTCTAACAAGTACACCATATCCTAGTCCAGATCTTTCTCTAAATGCATTAAATAGTGTTACTTGAGCTTCATCTTGACCACTATAAGTAAGAGCATCTATATCAAATCCTACTTCAAAATCTTTCTCATAGTTATCATTATTGAATAAATATACTTCACTATCTATTAATTTCTTATTAGCGTATTCTGTGCAGTTATCTCCAGTAATAAATCCTGAATTTCCATTAAATGTACATGGTCCTTCTACTAAAAATACCGTCTTAAATTCATGAGTTTCTTCTATTGGAGTTCTTCCCATTATTTCATCTAATGTTACACCATCATCTAAGAATGAAAAATATATATCACTTAAAGTAGCATTAGCATGTCTATTAGCTGTAACATTATCTATTTCTAGATTTGCTCCTATAGTAAGAGGAGTATCAAAAGTAGCATATAAATTAGTAATATCTTTTACAAATACTGGATCAGCCCCATCTATAGAGTAATAAACATTAATAGTGCCATTATCATTATGTCTTATTACTTTAAACTCTTTTCCAACTAAATCATTTAAAGCAAAGTTTAGCTTGACTCTGTCGTTATTACCAGCACCTACTTGGAATAACCATTTACCATTTTCTACACGAAGAAGTATTCCTGGATATATACCCTTTATATTATCACTGTTTTCATAAAGCATATTAAACACAGTATCTCTATTACCTTGGTTATTTAACTCGCTAACAGTAAATTTAAACTCAAAGTTCTTCAAGTAATTTTCTTCACTAAATGGTTTTATATCAGTCATGATATAATCTTTACTTTCTCCTTCAGCGCAGTCTCCTACAATATCAACACCCTCTCCTCCAAAAATACATTCACCAGGATAATCAACTGTATCAGACATAGGTCTCCACTGAGCATATAATGTTATACTTTCTTCACCATTATTAATATTCTTAATACTTTGACCATTTCTATAACTAGTTCCACTACCATCAGCGCTTGTATTCCAATGTTTAAATACATAATCTTCTTTAGTAAAACTATTGAAACTTAATTGATAGATTTCATCTTCCCATGCTTGCATAGGATTCATTTCACCTACTCCACCATTAGGATCAAAATTAATAGTATAACTTTGAGGAACATAAACATAATCATCGAAGATAAATTTTAATGTACAATTTAATCTTTCCTCGTTAATAGTGTTTACACCGTTTCTATATTTAAAAGTTACTTTAAACTTTAATGTTTCTTTAGATTTTATAACAGTACCAGGATTTATTCCTAGTATTTCATATTTCATATCGCTATTAGAAAACACATCTTCACTAATGCTAGTTAATACTTTATCTACTTGCCCTAGATTACTAATAGTAACATCATATGTAGCATACCCACTAGTGCTGTTAATATCAAGAAGAGCACTTATAGTATCTATAGTGTGAGTAGCACTTATTAAATCTGCATCTGAATAACCAGTATTAGTTATCTTAGTAACTCTAAGCATATCCACTGGTGCAAATGTAGTAGTACCATTAACAGTTAAAGATGTAGAAAGAGAACTAAATCCAATAGAAATAGTTAGTAAAGATAAAAACAAAAATACAATTACTGAAAAAAATACTTTGTTATATATTACTCTTCTCATAATATGTTCTCCTATAATAATAAAATTATAACATAAAAAAAGTAGATAATCTATTATCTACTTCTTTATAATTAATTTTGTCCGTATGTAAATGTAATATCCATACCAGAGATAGTTACATCATCTGTTGGAAGTTCATCTGCATTAGCATCATATTCAACAGTAAGTAAGAACTCAGTGCTTTGATTAACATTTAGAGTTTCACCAACTTGAATAGCTGAATTAGTTGCATCGTTATGAGTTAAAGTATAAATTAAATTTCTACTTACGATAGCAGCATCATCAGTAGCAGTTGCACCTGTACCTGTTATAGTAGGTGTTGCAAATGTATAACTAGTTAGAATAGCATCAAGTGTACCAGTATTAGCAACTTGGAATTTATAAACAACTTTATCTCCAGGTTTAGTTAGTTTAAGTGCATAATTTCCGATATGTGTATCAGAAGTTATTTGTGGTGCTGTAACGATTAAAGTATCATCTCCACTAACCTTTGCTAATTCTTGGAATTTAATTTTCCATGTAGCTGGTGTAACTGTAGTTGTACCATTAACAGTAAGTTGTGCACTCATAGCGGCAAAACCGATTGAAATACCAACAACTGATAATATTAATGCAACTATAACCATACTATATAATAGTTTCTTATTATCTTTCATTTTATCTTCTCCTTCTATTTTAATAATAATTCATTAATCCCATTAAGTAAATGTTTTTTTTATTTTTTTACAGTTTTTTTGACAACTTTTTTCTTTTTTTCTTCCACCTTCTCTTCTTTTATAGGAATATTATTAATTTTTTCTCTCTTAATAGTAGCAAAGTAAACATCTTTATCATTCCTAACAACAAAAGAACATTTACTAGAGCTGTCTCTATAAAATACTATAGGTACATTTAAATTATCATGAACATCCATAAGTTCATAAAAATCATTTACTTCAATATTATTATCTTTAGGATTCTTAACAAAAGAACCCTTAGCCTCAGTAATAGCCCTATCAAATTCTCTTAAAACTTTATTAACCTTTTGTTCATACTGATCTTTTTCTTCATTAGCTTCTAATAAAACTATAAATAATCTAGCAATAACAGTAATAATAAAGAAAGCAGTAGATCCCATTATAATTAAATAACTATAATGAAGTTTTTCTCTTTCAGTTAAAACCTTATCTTCACTAAAACCACTAGGTTTTTGTATTTCAATAGTCTTAGATTGAGAAGAAATAGGTATCTTTAAAGTAGCCTTATAACTATCTTTAATTGGATTTACAAATGTAGAAGCTTGTCCACTCCAAGAAACATTAAAATTAATCTTTAATAAAGCATCAGGTGTAACTTCTTTTTTCCAATTTTGAACTACTTTATTAAAAGTTTGATATTCAATTATTTGATTATATAAATCTAGTTTAATAGCTTCTCCAGACCCAGAAGTAGTAGTTTTAGGTAGAATAACAAATTCACTTCTATCTATAGGCTTAGTTTTATTATCACTATCAAAAACTTCTAAAGTAGCATTAACATCATAAGTAATAATATAATCTACTTTCTCACTCAAAGAATATAGATAATTAAAATCTACTTTAAAGTAATCTATTAAATTTGCTACAAAGTTAAAACTGTCCTCTAAATAAGAACCATCTTTTAAATATGTATTATAATTTATACTAGCTTCTTTATGATAAGCAATCTGTCTGCTATTAAGTTTAGCTTTGCATAGGTGTATTTCAAATAACAGGCCAGTTATTGCCAACAACGCAAGAACTAAGTATATCACTACTACTAAAGCCCTTCTTTTCATTTTTACCTCTTTATACTATTTATAATATACTAAAGTATACCATATTAATTATATAATAACAAATTAATTATTAAATAGCTCTGTCAAGTATACGCTAAACAAGCCAATATACTTTATTCTAAGTTTATAAACGCCTAGTGTATCCTTAAATAGAATAGGATATCCATCAGGCCCAATATTATTATCTCCTTTTGTGTAATAAATATAATCATTATCTACTTTTTTAATACTAATAATTCTATGTACTACTATTTTATCTTCTTTTCTAAAAACTAAAATATCTTTTATTTGATAATCTTCTGGCTTCTTAACTTTAGCATATATAACTGCATCACCCCTATAAAACACTGGATTCATACTATTAGATCCAATAGCGACCATAGTATATTTAAACTTACCACTAGTTAAAATATTAATAGATACAGTTAATATAAGTAAAAATATAAGAAGAGCATACTTATACATACCAGTAGACTTAATTTTTCTAACTTCTACTTCATTATTTTTAAATTGTTTTAAACTAATATGTGTTAAAACACCAATTAACACAGGTATACTAGTATTAATAATGCACTCTAAATATAAACCAAAATTAGGGAATATTGGCATAATAAATATCTTTAAATCCATAATTAAACGATAAACTATACTAGGATAAGGCCCACCATGTTTAGTAAGATATAAAAGAAGTAAATTCTTAAATACACTAGGAAATAAAATCGAGCATATAAACTTAACTAATCCATCAAAACTAGCTAAATCATATGTATTAATAAACAAAGTCGAATCTAATATAACAAATAATAAAGTAATCAAAACATAAGAAAGATTAGACCCTTCTCCCTTTCTAACAATTTCATATCTAAATAATTCTCCTACTCCTATACATAGAATATAAGGTAAAACATTTCGAATAATATTATTTAAATTTAATCTATATACATTATGATAAAATCCAGTAAATAAGCCAATAATATACGTAATAAGTAAAAAGAGTATTACAAATACAAAAGTATAAAACATAGTTTCATAAGTAAAACGTCTCTTCTTCTTTTCATATCCTAGTCTTATATAAATAATTAAAAAAGGAAGAAAACAAGATAAGAATAATACTATAAAACTACTATACTTAAAAAATATAATATTAATTAAAAGCATAATAATAAATAAAGATAATACTGTATTAATAAGCAAATAACTCTTTTTATATCCTTTAGCCATATATACCTTCCTATTCTAAAATTATTATAACACAAAAAGAAAAAATAAGCATTCATGCTTATTTATTAATACACGAAATTATTGACAAAATGGCGTTTATATCTTATCATAGAAGCCAATTTAAAGGAGGTACAAAATGGCTTACTGGTACGTAAATATAGCTAATGCAATGAAGTATCATGATATTGAATGGTATGACCATGATACAGAAACAGCAAAGCTAATCGATTCAAAGAATTTAATTAAAAAAGAAAATATAGATGATAAGGAATACATTGAACTAACTAGTGTTAGAAAAGGAAGCAGCTCACTAGAAAACTTCCCTATTATATGTGAAGACGATGGTTATGATCTTATAGACTTAGTAACAGGTAAAAAAATAAGCTGCAGAGAAAAAATAATAAGCTATAAAGAAGTTGGAGAACTTGATACTAAATATTATCATGAAACTCTTTATTTTATAAAAGCAGTACAATTATCTGATCTAGAAGTAGTAGAAAAATTAAGAAGTTTAAGAAAAGGTGACATAAGAAGATATAGTAAAAGATTAAACACACTAGAAAAAGCTATAAAAGAAGGATATCAAAGAGAATTGAAAAGAGTTCATCAAGAAAAATATGCAAAAGAAGAACTAGAAGAATTAAAAAGAAAACTAGCAAAAAGACATAGAGGCAATAAATAAAGAATGAAATTATAAAAAAAGAAGACATAAGTCTTCTTTTTATATTCCTATTATTTTCTTAACAACAGGTATTTTAGAAATAATATAAGATATAATATATGAACAAATAAATACTAATAAACTAACAAGTATTACCCCAAATACTGGGTTAATAATATTACCATGAATACCATTACTAGTAAGTATTTTAATAACTAAGAAGTGAACTAAATATGTACCAAAAGTTAATTCTCCTAAAGTATTAATAAACTTAGATTCTTTATTATCAGTTAATTTATATATTATAGATATAATAGATATTACAACAGGAAGAGCTACTATACTATAAGTATCTGCATATGTCTTAGGAGCATTTAATGCAAGTGATGCACTATTTCCCAAAAGTGCATTTAAAACAAGTAAAATAACTCCTACTATAGAAGTACCTATAATAACTTTATTATTCTTAATCTTATAAATACTTAAATAATAACCAATTAATAAATAAGCAAAGAACTTATCAAACTTAAATAACATATAATGCTTAGTATAAGAATATAAGTCTCTAGTAGTAAATGCTTGTATATTAGGTATAACTATTCCTACTATAATAGATATTAATATAAGAATTAATAAATACTTCTTATCTAATGATTTAACTAATCTACTAATAAATGGAAGTGCTACATAAAGACCTAACATAAAATATACATACCATAAATGAGAATAAGAATTACCTTTAATTAACTCTAAAGTACATCTAATAAAACTATTAACACTAAATGTAGGACTAGTATAAAAATAATATATAAAATGCCATACTACTAAACAAATTAAAAACTTAGGAATATACTTTTTAAATATAGTTTTATAATCTATATCCTTTTTAAGTAAAAGTGCCCCACTAATAGCAATAAATATTGGCACTGCCCAAGGATGAACTAAACCATTAATAAAATTATTTGTTAAAAAGTTTTTATCAATATTAGTAACATACCAATTCTCTGCACTAACATGTATTATAATAACAGCAAACATAGCTATTATTCTCATTAAATCATAAGACATTAATCTCTTCTTAGTAACACTATTATTCATATATATCCTCCATTTTCATTATATCATGAAAAAAATATTTACACATAAAAAAACATTTGCTATAATGAGACTTGCAAGCGCGTAAACGCACGTTAAGGATTTTTTTACTCATTCGGAAAAATCACACGTGTGGTTTTTTGCTTGTAAGAAAGGAGTGAAAATGTCATACATCACTGTTGATGGCATAAGCAAAACCTTTAAAGTTGCAAAAAGAAATAGTGGTCTTAGAGCAGCTTTAAAGTCATTTTTCAATAAAGAATATACATACATAGATGCAGTTAAGAATGTATCATTCACTATTGAAAAAGGTGAAATTGTTGGTTATATTGGACCTAATGGCGCTGGAAAAAGTACTACAATAAAAATGCTATGTGGAATTTTATTGCCAACCGCTGGAAACATTAAAGTAAACAATATGAATCCGTTTACTGATAGAAAGAAATATGTTTCTAATATAGGTGTTGTATTCGGGCAAAGAAGTCAACTTGCCTGGGATATACCTGCGGAGGATACTTTTGATTTGTTAAGGGATATTTATAATATCGAAGAAAATGAATATCAAAAGACAAAAGAGGAATTAATAAACCTACTAGACTTAAAGGACGTTATTAAAAAACCTGTTAGATCACTAAGCCTTGGGCAACGTATGAGATGTGAGATAGTTGCAAGCTTACTACATAACCCTAAAATACTATTTTTAGATGAACCAACAATTGGACTTGATGCTAAGAGTAAAAAGATAGTTAGAGACTTTATTCTAAAAATAAATAAAGAGAAAAAAGTTACAATCATGCTAACTACTCATGACATGACTGATATCGATAAACTTGCTAAAAGAATAATACTTATCGGTAAAGGTCAAATCTTATATGACGGATCACTAAGTGACTTAAAGCAAAAATATGGAAGCTATAAAAAAATAACATTAATAACAAAAGATACTATTAAAGATATTAAAGTTAAAGGTCTTATTAGTAAAAAGAAAATTGATGGTGGATATAGTTTTATAATAGACTCTAATGTACTTACAATATCTAAATTTATTAATAACTTATCTACAAAATACTCTATTATAGATATTGATGTAGATAATGAGAATATTGATGATGTTGTATTAAAACTATACCAAGATTATGAAATATGAGATCATATTTAAATTACTTTAAATTAAGCCTTATAACTAATCTTCAATATAGAGCAGCAGCCCTAGCAGGAATAACTACTCAAATATTTTTTGGACTAGTATATGTAATGGTATACCTAGCACTTTATGAATCTAATAAAGGAGTAAATGCTCCAATGGATATGCAAAACTTAATTACATACCTTTGGCTTGGTCAAGCATTCTTTGCAATGACTTTCCCTTTTTCTAAGAATATAGAACTAACTAATATGATAAAAAATGGAAATCTTGCTTATGAACTAGTAAGGCCTCAAAACTTCTACTTTAAATTCTATATAAAATTTTTAGCTAGTAGATATGTATCTACCATGTTAAGATTTCTACCAATCATTGTATTAGCATTTGTTTTACCTCATCCATATAAAATGGCTATGCCTTACTCGCTAGGTAACTTTATAGTATTCTTATTAGCCCTATTTCTATCTTCACTATTAGTAATATCACTAGCTCTACTAATGCACATAGTAGCCATGTTTACTATAGATGCTTCTGGTATTCAAAGTATGTATATGGTAGTAGCAGAACTTTTCATGGGCTCAATTGTACCTTTACCATTCTTACCAAAAATACTAATAACTATAGGAAACTTTCTTCCTTTTAGATTTATGAGTGACTTCCCTTACAGAGTATACTCTAATGATATACCTCTAAAAGAAGGATTACCTCTTCTACTACTTAGTTTAGCTTGGGTAATAATAACAATATTAATTGGACTACTTTTATCAAAAAAAGCTCTAAAAAAGGCGGTGATACAAGGTGGTTAAATTATTTATTGAAAGCTTAAAACTAAGTATAAAAAATGAAATAGAATATAAAGCTTCATTTATAATGAATTCAATAAGTCAATTCTTTGTATTCTTTACTTACTATTTCACTATAGTAGCCCTATTTAATAAGTTTAATAATATAAAAGGATTTAATGTTTATGAAATACTACTATGCTTCTCTATAATACAATTTGGATTTGCATTTAATGAAACATTTTTTAGAGGTATAGATAGATTTGAAGACTTAGTAATAGATGGCTCACTAGATAGATTCTTAGTAAGACCAAGAGGAATACTATTTCAAACAATGTGCCAAAAAATGCATCTAATAAAAATTTTTAGATTACTTCAAGCTATAATAATACTAGTAATAGCACTAATAAAACTAAACATAAGCTGGTCTATAACAAAAGTAATAGTACTCTTATTAATGTTAATATCTTCTACTCTGATATTCTTTGGAATATTTGTATTAACAGCTTCATACTGTTTTATAACAGTGCAAGGCCTAGAAGTAAAAAACCTCTTCACAGACGGAGGTAAACACATGGCTCAGTATCCTATATCTATATATAAAAAAGGTATAGTATTTGTATTCACGTTTATAATTCCATACGCATTTATAAATTATTATCCTCTATTATTCTTCATAGGAAGAACAAACAACATCCTATATATGTTATCACCACTAATGGTATTTGTATTCTTAATACCATGCTTATTGTCATTTAAAATTGGACTAAAGCACTACACTGGTGCGGGATCATAAAAAAAGACACTTATGTGTCTTTTTTATTTATTTGACTTCTTATTTATAAAATCAATTATATCCTTCTTTAAACCTAAGAATCCAGGTATAAATAATATAGCTCCTATTATAATTTCAGTGACTATATCAGTATCACCTATTCTAGTGCAAGAAACATATATATCAGATGGCCCTGTTCCAGAACCGCCCACTACCATAAATGGTCCGCACATAAATAAACCAATAACTAATTTAAATATTTCCATAGCTATTATAAAAGATCCCATAAGTAATAAAAATCCAAAAAATATTTTCTTTATTCCATTAAATAAATTCTTCATAGCACTAATGCACCTCAAATTAATTATATCTTAACTTATATACTAAATCAATTTACTTATATATCTATTTCTAAATCAAAAAACTGCACGATTACTCGTGTAGTTTTTTTAATCTATTTACATTTATTCATCCTTCACACAGATTTTGTAAAATAACTCTCCCAAGTCAGTTACTATTATAATCTGCTTATCCTCAGACACTGTACCAACATTAGCATTTGCATATTTACTACAATATTTAAGATATTCTGGATTACTCCTAACAGCACTATAATTACTATCATCCATATAGTGCTTATCTTCAGGCACCTTTAACAAACCCATCCTTATCAAATTATCAATCGAAACAGAAACACTTTCATAATCAATATTACTAATCCAACTAATATTATATAAATGATCGTTCTGACCATGATTGTCATTATATTTGAAAAATAAAGTTATTAAAGGCCTTATTTTAGCTTCACATATTATCTTAAATATAATAGCATCATTAGGCGACATTTGCTTTATTATAGTTACAAATGACGGGTGAACTTTTCCTTTAGTTTCCTTATTCATGGAATTTGCTAATAAGTTAGCATAAAGATTTCTCAACTCATCATTATTCATGCAATATGACAATGACTCCATTGCTGGAACAGCAATATAAGCTTCTGGCTCGACTATATTTTCAACTTTTACTTTTTCCAACTTTTTTGCTAACAGTGCTTCTGTTTCCTTAAAACTATATTCCTTTTCAACAATCCACTTTCTTAACGGAACCAAAGCTGCATTAATAGTTTTAGGAATAACTGACAAAGTTATTCCAACCTCCTTTACTGCCGATTTAACACCGTCATCGTATATTTTAGGAGCAATTTCCTTTACATTATCATTAAGATTAATTTCCATATTTTCATTCCTCACTTTCTTCTATTGCTTAATACACTACCTGCTAAAGATTTGCTTGTCTTAGAGGTTTTTTTACTTTTAAGAGTCTTGCTAGCTTTCCTAGCTACTCCCTTAGACGATCTTATTTTATTCGCCATGACATCATCTCCTTATCTGCCTTATATTTCTTCAATTGAAAAAAGATTGCAATACGTAAACAAATGCAATCTTACAAAAACCTATTGAATAGAATTCGAATTTATTATATAATTAAAATGTAATAGGTTAATGTAATAAACTTATTGCTTTGTTCTTGTGCTTTTGTAAAAGTTTGCACAACTCATATTTGCCTTTCTTTTTTGCCGAAAAGATTGGCCTTTTTTTTGAAGTAAAATACTACTCTTCTACTTCACCTCGAATTATAGCAAAAAACACAAAATAATGCAAATATTATTTTGTGTTTTTTTATTATTTTACCACTCTTAAATACTTATTAAGCATTTCTGTTTCTAATTCATTTATTATTTTAATAAAGTCAGTATAATCTCCAGTAGTATGAGCTTTATCTAAAGCATTATAATAATCTAGTTTATTTTTGTTTTTAATAATAACTGGAACATATCCATTGTTCATTAAAGATAAGTTCATAACTAATCTAGAAGTTCTACCATTACCATCTACAAATGGATGAATCTTAACAAGTTCCCCATGAAGAAGAGCAGCTCTTACAATAGGATGATACTTCTTCCAACTATTATAGTTAATAATTAATTTTTCCATTAACTCAGGAACTAACACACTCTCTGGAGGAGTGTGTTTAGCACCCTTTATACTAACATTAATAGTTCTATAAGCACCTGCATTCTTATTATCTATTTCTTTTAAAACTAATCCATGTATATTCTTGATATTCCACTCACTAATAGGATTATCATCACCAACAAGTTCATTTAAGAATAAAATGGCTTCAGCATGATTAATAGCCTCAAAATGTTCTCTTAAAGTTTTACCACCTACTGTTATACCTTCTAGTACTACTTGTGTTTCTCTAAGAGTTAAAGTGTTTCCTTCAATAGCATTACTATTATAAGTCCACTCTAAGTTAATAGCATCAATTAATGAAGCTATGGCATCTTTAGATAATGGTCTTTTCCTATCTAATTCGTTTTTTAATTTATCAACTTCATTAAAATAATCGTTGCTTAAATTAATAATAAAATCATCTAGCTTAATATTTCTTTTATCAATAGGTTTATTAGCAGTAGTAGGAATATTCCAAGAATGTCCTACTAAAGTAGCACCTTCTATTCTACCTTCTTTAAGTAGCTGTCTTATTCTTCTCTCACTAATTCCCCATTTTAATGTAGCTTCTTTAGTAGTCATATATTCCATGCCTATCACCTCTAAGTGTATTATACCGATATCGGTAGTATATGTCAAATAAAAAAGATAGCCCAAAACTATCTTTTATTTATATCATATCTTACTATAGAAATAATATTAGAAACTATTATACATAATGTGCTAGCTAAATTAGCCCACGCAGCAAAAATAATGTAATATGGAATCCATAACACCAAACTAGCTAAATTAGTATATCTTATATTTCTTTCTTTTTCTTGAATAATAGTGATAGTATGTAATAATGCACATACAAGTGGTAGCAAGTCTATAAGACCTTTAAATGTTATTATTGATATAATAACAGATAACATTATATATATTGCTACTAGAAAAGGCTTGTTCTTCTTTCCTTTTACTTCTAATATGTAATTTATAAATGTCTCTATTCCAAAAACCACCTGAATTAATGATCCAGCATAAGCTTTTAATAAAAATAATCCAAGAGCACCTATCACATTACCAATTATAAATAATAATAAAATATTCTTTCTGTCTTTGCACTGCATACTAATTGTATAAAAAATGCATGCTACTAGAGCAAAGACCTGCGCTAATATATAACTCATAATTCACCTCTTTTCTTTAATTTTAAAGATTCAACTTTAACATATTTATATATAACACCTAGTGTATATAAGTATTCGTTTTTATCATCCGTCATATGAAAAACGTTATCAAAAGAATATCCTTTTATTCTATTCTTATATTTATTTCTAATAAAAGACTTAATATTTTCGACATTCCTATAAATATATGTGTGTTTCCTATCACAAAACTCCTTTTCAGAGTCCTCTAATTCTAAAAATAGTATACATATCTCATTTGATTCATATTTATCTATCATTGTGCTCGCTTTAAAAATATGTATATCTTTATGTATTCCATCAAAGGGATATATATCCTCTAAAAAGTCTAAGTATCTATCTTTCAAATCAACGCATATAGTATCTTCTATTGTTGCATACCTTTTTATATCCTCAATTGCCTCTTCTCTTAAACTATTCATAGGATTCCATAGTATACCTATGCATTTCATAATTATCTCCATAGTTGAAGTAATTTACTTTTAATATCACTGATATTATTTATGTTTTTCTCAGAAACACTATTGTTTTCTATCATTAAAGGTAACATTTCTTCAACTTTCTTCATTATTACGTTTATTCTGTCTTTATAGTTCATATTATCTTTTACAAACATTAAATCTCTCATGTATCTTTTTAGAATAAAGTATAAACTATTAAAGTAAAATAGCTCTGCATCTTCTTTATTGTCAGGATAATTATTAACAATATAATCATAGAAATCTTCAGCATATTTTTCTAATTCAAAATTCCATTCATCAAATATTTTGTTTGTTAATGAGCCATCACTTTTCTTTATATAGTGATATAATTGTCTTTTATCACAAACTACTTTATTAGATTTTTTTAAAATATCCCATACAAACATTGTGTCTTCCTGATATACATTTTCTCTAAATCTAGTGTCGCCAATTATTCTTTTTGTAAACAATTTATCCCACACAGCTATTGATAGCTCACCTTTAGAAAATTTATGTATAATATCACCTTTATCTTCTATAACTAAAACCGTATTATCGTTATATATATGCCTTATATTTCCGCTTCTATCGTGAACATAAGCACCCACTCTAACAACATCAGCTGTATTTAAATACATATCTTTATACATTATTTCATACATATCTGGTTCTAAAACATCATCAGCGTCAACAAAAGATATATACTTACCTGTTACTTCTTCTAGACCTCTATTTCGTGCAGCAGATACACCTTTGTTCTCCTGATTAATAATCTTTATTCTATAATCATCGTATTGCATTTCTTCACATATTTTAAGAGTATTATCAGTTGAACCATCATTAACAACAATTATTTCCAAATTTCTATAAGTTTGATGCTTTAAGCTTTCAAGACAACTCTTAATATACTTTTCACAGTTATAAGCAGGAATTATAACAGATATAGTATCACGCTGACCTAAAACTATATCACTAGGATTAGCTATATTGAAAATCTTATTAATGGTCGGTTTCCAGTCAGTAGTTGAATCTAAAACATAATCATATAGTCCTTCGTTCTTCTCGTCATGAGATTTTTCATTTTTTTCAAAACAGCCAGCTTTAAAATTTCCTCTGTTTATTACTCTAACTCTCCTTACATCCATTGGAGCCTTAAAAAGTATTTTTATATCGCAGTCATCAAAAAGTTCAGATACTTCAAGCATAAACCAATCCACGATTATATCCTTGCCTGTTTTTTTATAATAATTTATTCTCTCCCTAGTATCTTCAACTAATCTTTTCTTAAAAATTTCATAAACGAATTTATGCTCATCATCCTCAGCATAAAACGAATCAATAATTTCTACTCTTCCATATGGACCCATATTGTATTTTTCTTTTAATTCTCTATTAACCTTCTCGATTATATTACCTTTTATATTCTCTTCTACAATATTGTCTACTGAAATATAAAGCACATTCTCAAGATTAGCATTAATGTAGCTACTTGCAGTAGACTTACCAGATCCACTTTTACCTGTTATACCAATTATCATAACTATTTCCCCCTTACACCATTAAGTCTAAATGTTAATAACTCAACTATATCTTTGGCATTTATATATGATTTTGAATCAATAAACCTCTCATTATCTATCAAGAATGCATTCATTTCTCCAAGTAGCAAATCAATTTCCTCAATATGATAATCATCCAGCTTTTTGTGATCCCAGTCTCTCTTATACACCTTTATTAGATGATGTAGTGTGTTGAAGTATATTTTTTTAGCATATTCCTCATATTCACTATTTTTTCTAATCATTTTATCTCTTTCATCTTTCATATAAGTATAAAGAGTCATATAAAACTTATTAAATGAAGTGTTTGTTAATGAATTGCCAGTTCTTTTTAAATGATAATATAGTCTTTCAGAAGTACATAATATTCTCCTAGCATTTTCACATACATCTAATACAAATTTAGCATCTTCACAAAAAACAGTAGAATCAAATCTAGTATTGCCAATTACTTTTCTAGTAAACAATTTATCCCATACTGCTATTGTTAAAAAAGCATCAGCATATGCCTTTAAAACCTGCTTCTTAGAAGTAAACAAATCAACATAATTGTTATAATCATTTTCACCTGGCATACTATTTCTTTCAACAATAAAAGCTCTTGCAGATACTAAATCAGCATCATTATCTTCCATATAATTCACTAATTTTTCATACATCTTCTCATCTAAATAATCATCACTATCAACAAATGCCACATATTCTCCCGAAGCTTTTTCTAAGCCGGCGTTTCTAGCAGCAGACACTCCTTGATTTTCCTGATTAACTATGATAATTCTATCATCACTTTTTTTTAATTCTTCAACCACTTTAATACTGTTATCTGTGCATCCATCATTGACAATTATTATTTCCATATTTTTATAAGTTTGATTCATAATACTTCTTATGCATTTCTCAATATATTCTTCGGTATTATAAACCGGTACGATTACGCTTATCTTTTTCATATTTTCTTCCTCCTACTATGTAATCTTCTAATTCTTGATTACTACTTTTAATCTCCCACTCATACTCTTCTTTCACGGGAGTACAATATTTGCAAAAATCATTTTCGGATAATAACTTATTAATATCATTCCAAGAAGACTCAGACATTGTTTCAAGATTTATAAAGTCTTTATCAGTGACCTCAAAACAAGTGCCAAATTTCCTATTTAATATTTCTATTTGAAGCGGTGTTACACATTTAGCTATTAGCCCATTCTTTAGAAACCAGCATTCCCTAGCGAAACAATTTTCACAGTTATACTTAGCATTAAATTGTTTTTCCAATGTTAAACATTTATGAAACCTTCTGATTAAAACATTATCATCAACTTGCTTGCAGCCGTTTCCATATATATGTCTTATACCATGTTTACTAAAAAATGCCTCTAGCTTATCTTTAATCTTATCAACAGGTAAATAAAGTGAAACTTTTAAAGCAATATTATTTTCTGTAATAACTTTAATAGTTTCTTCAGGTAATCTAGTTATTAAAAGACCATTAGTTGCAATATCAATATTAGAAAATGGGAAGTACTTCCTAGCAATCAATATATATTTATCCAAATCTCTATTAAGTAAAGGTTCACCACCCATAAGTCTCAAAGTATTAACATTATAAAACTTACTAAGCAAAAACATATTTTTTTCAAAATCCATTAAGCTGATTGCCTTGCTGTTATCAATATTAGAAAAATGAGTACAACCCTTGCAATTAAGATTACATTGATTATAAACATGAGTTTCTACATAACCAACAAGTGGTTTACTAGACAAATCAAATTTAGTAATTATTTTATTAATCGTCTCATCATTATTTAATACTGGCAAGTATTCAGCATTTAAAATATATACAGTTTTAACTCCAAGCAAATGAAGTTCATACACCATCTTATTTACAAAAGGTGCTTCACTAATAACAAATGCGTAGCTATATTTATTTTTTGCAACGTTTCTATAATCACTTAATATAGGAATAGAATCATACATTTCTTGGCTTGCTCTTTCACCACATCTTAATATTTCAAAACAACGCAGTCCATATAACTTTTTTAAATCCTCTATAATATATAGCAAGCTATCATTGTTATAATATATCAATACATTATCCATTAATATCTCTCCTTTCTGTAAATATATTAAAATATGAAAAATAAAAAAAATAGTAAAATAAAAACTAGGAATTTTTAAAAAATTCCTAGAATTTTTTTTCAATCAATAATTCAGCTTTTTGTTTTACGCAATCACTAAATAGATTATAATATTTTTTTAAATAATCGATTCCCATTTCCTCCAAGACTTCACAAGATTCAGTTTGAATATTTTTTAAATTAAAGTATAGTAGAGCAACCTTATATGCCGCATCATAGTATTTATTCATAATAGCCATTTTATAATATTTAATAGCATTATCAACATCATCTTTTAGTTCATAATATTCACCTAATAATTCCATAGCCTCAGGGCACTTACGTTCACTTGCATATAATAAATATTTAAATGATCTATCATATTTACCTTCATCATAAAGCATTCTTCCATAATAATAATTACCTTCCATATCACCAAAAGACGCCGATATTTCAAACCATTTCTTTATCTTTTTATAATCATAGTCTTTATCACTTGGATTATCATATAAGAAGACTGCCAAATTAGTAATGGCATTAATGTTTCCTAATTTGATTTCTTTTTTTAAAAAATCTTTTCCAAGTGCAATACTCTTCTCTTTATCGTTATCATAACTAACTGCCCCAAAAATAAGTAATTTACCCAAACTATTTCCAGATTTAGTAAAATGATATTCATTGTAGCAGTAATAATACATTCTATAAGCGAATAATAAAGATTCCTCATTTAAAGTTTTTTTGGCTTTATCAGTAACTGTTATTTTATCAATAAATTCATCCTTCATATTATATATATAGTTAAACCTGTTTTTTACTATCTGAACAGTTTCTTCATTTAAAAAATTGTTCTCCAAATTAAAAGCCACTGACCATAATACAGCTTCATTATCTTTTGACCTAGTTATAATTCTAACAGCAGTATCATGATCTTTATAGAATAAGATACTATATAGCTCTAAAGTAGCATCATCATTTCCAATAGATGAGCTAGCATTTAAAAATCTAATATGTCCAGATAAACCGCTATACATCGTTCGAGACTGAGTATATAAACTTCTACCCATAATGGCTGGTAAAGATTTTTGATATGTCCTAAACGAATGCTTAAATAAATTAAAAACAAAACTAACATAGTCCTTATTATTATGATAATCTTTCACAGCAATAAACTCATCATCCGAACTAAAAAATACAAAATTAATTTTTTTATTTAATAGTTCATACAAGGATTCATAATTTTCTATCTTGTTGATTTCTTTTACTAATTTATTAGTAAAATCAAGAAGTTCTTTATCATAAACACCATTATTAATACCATCTATTAATGCAATATCTGACGGTTTATCACTTGATAAATATTTAAGAATTCTATTCAAATATGAATTCTTAATATCTTCTCCAAAAGAATCAAGCATGCCTGAATAAAATTTCCTTAAATTGCTATATTTCTTACAGCCATTGTCATGCAAAAAAACGCTAATCATCTCAGGCAAGCTTTTAATATTAATGAAGTCAACTACGGAAGAAATATCTGCTTTTAAATCCTCTTCGTACATAAAATCCCCTCTTTTTTGTGTTATTATAACACTTATTATCTATTTTTTAAACAATTAATTACCGCAGAATTCAAAAGCATAATATTAATATAATCCCCATTTAGCAAATTCTTCAAAGCCACCAATATTGTTAATATAGCTTCTAGCTATATCAACTATTTCACTATATGGTTTTCCATCTACTGTTTCGTCTCCTATAGCGCATGATATTTTAACTTCTTTATTAGTTTCCTGTGCTTTTAAAAATGCATATATATTAATACTAACATCTGCTTTAGATAAATCTTTTCCATGAAGTCCTCCACCAGTAACAGAAGAAGCCATGTCACTGCCTAGTTTCCTGTTAGTAGCACCGCTATCTACATCACTTCCACCAGTCCAGTCTCCTAGTGGATTAATAATGGCTCCTGGATAGTCTTTTTCTAGCTCTTCTCTAGGAGCATTACTCTGGCATATTACTAACTTTTCTCCATCTAATATATATTTACCATCAGTAGGATACTTGGCGTAAATAGCCCTAGCTATCTTAGATAACTTCTTCTCTTCATCTTTTAGTGGTACTCCTTTAAAAATACCATTATCCCCGCATCTAATACTTCCATTTTGGTTATCATCAAGATGAACGTCTTGCTTAACAACTAATAAATCTAGTTTTAAATTACCAGCTATTCTTTTAACTATGCTATCTACTTCTTCAAAACTATATTCTTCACTAGTCTCTATGATAATATGACAATAGCCGTGTCCTAGTAAAACTTCTACTGCTACTTTAGGATTATTACTCTTCTTATAACCTAAATCAACTAAAGCACCAGCTATTCTATCAGCAAGTTTATCTGGATGAGAAGGATTAACTTTTTCTATCATAATTACCTCCTTTCTACATCTTATAAACAAAAAAATACTCAAGATAACCTTGAGTATAAAAGTTATCTTATAGATCTAGCATTACCACCTAACTTAATAGGTTGGTGTGACTTCATCGGGCTAGTCCCTCCATCACTCTTTATAAGATGTATTTAAATAATATCACTTAAACAGTTGAGTGTCAAATATATAAGTTAAGTAAACTCCTTAAATATTTCTTCTAATTCCATAATTCTACTTGCCTTAATCACAAGACCCAAATTGTTTGGTATATGAATAATAGACCTCGGCTTAGTTGGTACATAATCGAATACTATATCACCGGCACTTGTATGTTGAGGACCAGCGTATAACAATCCCAACAACCTTACTCTAGAGCCAATATGTAGTCCATTTTTATTGCTGTATGAATTCTCGTTGCATAAGAAAACGGGTGATCCACTTGATCCCGGGAAGCAAGCCATATCTATCAAAAACTCTTTTTTATTATTGTAATCATTTTTGATATGAGTTGAAGTAATTCCTTTTCTAATAATTGGTTTGTTATTATATGCATCTTCAAGCCCATCTGGATAGCCTATCATAATTACATCTTCCATTGCAGAACATTCAAGAATTTCTGCATCTGTTATTATTAAGGAAGTATCAAAACTACCCTTGAAAAGTTTTATACTACTGTTCCTTATAACATCCTCAACTCCAGCAATCACAATTGCACACAAATCCACGCTTTTATCCGGATGGTTTATTATTTTATAGTCTTCCATAGTAATTACAAACTTTTCTTTATCTAACGGATTATTATAACCATCAGCTTTACAAATAGATATTTGAATTTTAGTCGCTCCTGCTACAACATGTTTATTCGTCAAAACAACAGGTTGGCATGTTTTCTTTTCATAATCCGCATTAAAATTCATAAAAAAGCCAGTTCCAATGGATTGGTTCCCATCTTGCAAATACGAAACAATTTTAGTCGTACAATATGTTAACTGTTCTGAAATACTCATATTAACCTCCCAATTATTAATAACGAATTGCTAATAAAGCAACATTTAACTCGTTAACACAAATATTTTATAAATATTTTTTAAAAACCATCTGCATTTTCGCAGCTATATCAATAGTTTTGTTAATCAATTCATCATAATTAGAATGATCATCATAATCTAGACCGGTTAAACTATACTTAATTCTGCTAACTAAACCAGAGCATTCTCTATCCCAGTCTAATTTCAATTCCAATTCTTTTTCAATGTTTTCCTTATAATCGACTAATTTATCAAAAAATGTATAATCGTCTTTCATATATAGCCCTATTCTTATTAATTTATCGGAATTAACTAATTCTATTGCTATATGGCTCTTACTAGATCCGATTGCAACATTATACCAATGATGAGGGCTTGCCTTTCGTATATTAAATGGTTTACCCTTACTTTCAAGTATTTCATTGAACTGAGTCCAGAATTGTAAGCATTCAGTCCTTGCCCTATTTAAAGATTTTTCCAATCCATTAATACTAGAATATTTATTATTTTTTATAAATTCATTAGGCTTTTCTATAACTTCAAACATTGGAGCAGGATCAGAATCACCAATACAATATGCATGAAGTTCAATAAGAAAGAAATTAATATCATCATTAGTATTATTATTTAACCATTCAATTGCACTTCTATGCTCTTCTCTAGCTTTTTTTACTATCCATACTACCACATTAGCATTTAAGCCTGATGCATAAGTGATTATTTTTCCTAAATGGTCATGGTTAGATGCTTCTAATTGGTTCTCAATTATAACATTAGTATTACTAGTTTCATCTTTAGCAAAAATATCGCATTCAAACGAACCTACATGTTCTTCTCTTCTAATGTCAGTTAAATTTAAACCTAAAATATCATTTAGATATTCAATGTTTTCTTCTTTGGCTAGCCAAACAGAAAAATCACGTTCTTCATTCTTCCACAGGTTTCTAATATCTACTTCTCTTAACTTTCCTATATTCATAATTATCTATTTCCCTTTAGCTTATTATGGTGTTGACAAAGCATTTGGCAATTCTTTATATTAGTAGCGCCACCTTTACTCCAAGCAGATACGTGATCAGCTTCCATCTCATTTATCTCATAATGCTTGTCTATCCCTTGAGCTTTGCAGTCAGGACAAATTCCGCCTTGTTTGTTATATATGATTTGTTTTGTCTTTTCATCAAATACTCTAATATTTAACATTCTATAGTCTTCAGGATGATGATTGGTTAAAACATACTCAAATATTCCCTTTTTATCGGATACATATGGATCGCTAAATAATTGTTCTGCCTCAGATCTTAGATTGTTACTATTGTATTGATTATTATGATACTTATTATATAATAATCCCCATTGAACATTATCCATTTTGTTCTTATATATAGCATTCTTATTTGTATCTAAGTATAGTTGTTCAACCCAATTAATAACACTAACAAAGTATTGCCATAACTTATCGGCATCTTGATCATTTTGATGCTTAGCCATATAATCCTCTATATCAATTCCCTGTGCATTTGATATCCAATATAACGCTCTTTCTAAATAAGCTTGTCTTAATGTGTCACCACTCATATACTTATTGGCCATATTATATGCCGCACAATTTGTTTTACTGAAATGTCTTTTAGCATCATATAACCAGGGTCCAGTATACATAGCATTTCTCATTTCTTGATCGGTTAATTTTTCACCAGCTATGTTTATTATTTTAAACCAATCCAGTTTTTCTTTATCAGTACCCTCACAAATATAAATCATTAACTTGTAATCTAGAATTGCATCTTTTTCTGCTTGAGTTAAGTTGTTAAAGCCTCTGTAATTTAAAGAAAAATCTCCATTAACATATTGACACACACTTAATGTTCTTTGTTGGCCATCCAACAACTCATATGAATCACCATTTTTTACCCAGTACATAACATTTAATGGGAAGTTCTTATTAATTGTATCAATAACCGCATTTCTTTCCTTCTCATCATAAATAAACTCCCTTTGATATGGGGGTCTTATGTCAAGATGGCCACCGTAGCCAACAACACCATCTTCCTGGTTATCTACATATCCGTTAACAACATCTCTTATTTTTATTTCATGCAGCTTTATTTCCATTACTTCCATCCTCACTTTCATCAATTCTTTGAATAATAATCCGACCATATGGACTTCCACCTGGCTGGCCATTATCTGACAATCTCAAACCATTTCCTATTTTTCTTTCGCTTACAGAATAAGGAAATGAATATTTCACTTCGTTGCTGATCCTATCTATATAAGAAATAGTTTTCTTGTTTTCAGTTACTGTATGTATATACTTCTTCTCAATATTAGAACCCAACCCTATTATTCTAAACTGTTCCGGATTATATTGTTCCAAGAAAGATATTGGAACTCCCATGTGTCCGGAATAATCGCTAGGTATATTGCTAACTAAGCTAACATCGATTCCGTCATAATTATAATATTCCTTATAATCGCCGTTTTGATAAGTCTTATACAGTATTAGTCTTTCATGACGTTTATCAATATCTAAGTTTGTGTACCATCTCTTATTGCCAAATTTTTTTATTTGTTTATCAGGCTGAACAAATGACTTCACAGCATTATAACCTAACCACACCTGATTGTTTTTTAAGTAATTAAAGAAATCTCTATATGTAATCCAATTCAAATCCCCAATTACTAAAAACTTTTTGTTATTATTCATTAATAACGGAATATATTCTTCACTTGCTAGACTAAAAGGAGGATTAGTAACTACAACATCCGCTTCCTTCAATAATTTTACACACTCATCGCTTCTAAAATCACCGTCCCCTTTCAGCAAAGACAATGTATTTTTCTTATTTTTAATCAAAAATTCAATATCGCTTAAATCTACAGCGCCATCTCCATTTGCATCATCAATCTCATTAATTACTATTTTATACGCCTTTTGTTTTCTATCTTTTATTTCATAATTTAAATCAAACAGCGATAATTGTTCACCAACAATCGGAGAACTACCGTAACAAGTACATATTAATCGTTTTAGTTTTAAACTATTAAAATTCAAGGCAAAATACTTAAAAAAATTAGATTCAAAAGGATCATCACAATTACACAAAACGATTTTGTTTTCAAAGTGTTTCTTATAATGTTTTAATTCATTTTCTATATCTGACAACAGCGTATAAAATTCATCATTTTTAACTTCCTTAGCTTTTCTCAAATTATCACTTTTAGCCATACTGCACATCACTCCAAAAGATTAATAAAAATCTATTTTTATTATATCATAATTTTTAAAATCCACGAAATATTAATAAAATTATCAAAAAAGATTAGAATTCCTTTCTAATCATATCGACTATAAGATATCCATGTGATTTTACTTTAATATCAGGCAATATGTTTGACGCCCATAAATCTTCAATAGTTTTAGGTTTTATTTCTAATAGTTTTTCTAATTCTTCATCAGTAAAAATATAATATTCAGGTATATTCTTTTCTTTAGATCTATTTGCTCTGAAATCTATTAACCTTTGTCTTAGATCAAGACTTTTGCAAAGCTCGTTTTTATAGTACTCATAATAATCTACCTTTTTACTAGTAGAAAAGTGAATATATGATTTAGCTACCCTTTCCATTTCGTTTCTTGATTCTATATCATCTGATTCAAGTGCATCATTATAGTCTTTTTCTATCAATCTTACTAAAGAATCGGATTTTATTACTTTATCTCTAACATATTTAGGCGCATTATGTGTATCTAATATAGTATCTGGATTAGAAAAAACCACCAACACCCTTCTATAGTGATCGAATTTATCGTTTGCAAATACTTTTATAAGTTTTGATGTATTATCCTCCCACATTTTTCTTATTACTTCCCTTTGAGCCTCTACTTGTCTTAAAGGTGATTTCATTCCAGTTTTAACAATTTTTCCATTAACATTATATTTTCTTACAAAATCACCCTTACTATCTACAGTAATATCGCCTATTAAATTTTTACATTCCACATAATAGATAAATATAGGAGTAATAATAATATAATCTATCTGAGCAGTCATATCAGCATATTCATATTTAACATCTCTTAATACATACATGCCTATATGAGATTTCTTAAGTTGATATGCTATTTCATTTTCTCCTTCTAATCCTTTTCTAGCCATATATAGTTCGTCATCTATTCTTTTGTTATTAGGAAACTCTCTTTTTAGCCTTATTAAAGCATCATACTGTCTTTGAAGATCACTATCTTCTTTATAAAATACAGTGTCTTTAAAAGCTAAAGCATTTTCTATCATTTTAATTAGATCCATATGAATATATCACCATATTAAGTATAGCATAATGGTTTAATATTTCTTTAATTTTCTATAAAATAGAAAGTGTTTTAACATTTTTTTACATATTATTTCAAATAAGAACATAATTCCAGCCTTTCTTTTGCATTATTTTATATTAATAAAAGAGTTAATACTTAGATTATAGTCAAATTTTTAGGGCATACAAAAATCGAGGAGGCACTAAATACATATTCTCATATGTTTAGTACTACACTCGACTCAGTTGTTTCTGTTATAGATAGCTTAGAAGACTAAGCTATTTTTTAATATATATCTCGCTCATGCTCAGCATATAATTTTAAACTTTTTGAATACTCATACAAACATTTAGCAAAAATATCATATGAATGTTTTTCTAATTCATGAGCTTTATTTTTATATTCATCTGCAAGGTTATCATATACTGATCCTGTACCATCATAGTTGATAACACCAATTGAATTAAACGCTTCAATTTTATATCCTTCTCTAACTTTTTCATTATCATCCTGATTAATATATGAAGCAACAATATTATTAATCCACAATCCTTCTGAATCAGCAGGAGAATAAAACAACATCTTACCAATTAAATATTTTGTAATATCTAACCTGTCCTCTTTTTTTGCTAAAGTTATTGCTTTTTTTGTCCATTCATTAAATTGTTTTTTATTAATTTTGTCACCGCTTTTTCCAGGTATTACTTTACATTTTTCAAGCACATAATAGGCATTCTGAGCTGCTGATTCATTAACTATAGTAGTTTTCTTTCCAGCATCACTGTGTCTTTTATAAGCTAAGCATATTAATTCTAAAAATATCGTTGGATCATTTTGAATTTTATTACATATTGTTACCGGTCCGCAATCTTCATCTAGCAATCTCATATAAGACCATTCTAGCTTAAATAGTTTATCTTCGTCATATTTATTTTTTTGTAAATATGATATTACTGACTTAATAGAATATTGAATAGATCCAATACTATCTTGCTTAGATAAATACTTTTCTAAACATTCAAATGCTAAGTCCATATCTATATCAAGTTTTTCGTTTATACCACAATAAAGAATATCAATAGCATCACTATATAGTTTGTATTTATATTTCATTTTAGTGGCATAGTTTAACTCGTCAGAATTCTTCACAAATCTAACAAAATTTCTTTTCCAATATGCACCAGGGTATTTAAGATTACTGGCAACCTTTTCCCAGGTTTCAACATTGTTTGGCATTTGAAGAAAAAAATTAGTTTTCTGTGCATTATTTAAATTAGCTATTTCGTTCTCAATTATGTAGTTTTTATTATTAATGATATCATACTTAACAATCCCACATGCTAGAGAAACAATATTTTTGTTAGAGTTATCCAATTCAGAAATTATTAATTTATAATCATGCTCGTCAAGACAACCTGATTCAGCTAGTGACATGCCAAGTGAGAATGAATTCTTAAGTTTCTTAGAAAATTCAATTAATTCAGTTATACTATTATTTGAATATAATTCACTAGCTAATTTATTACGCTTGTTTTTTAACCCATTTTCTTCATCACCATACTCGTCTTCCAATTCCCATTCATTTTCATCAAAGTATCTTATATATTCATAATCTAAACTAAATAGGTCATTTTCTAATTTTTCAAGAAGTTTTAATTTTCTGATATCTTCTTCAGCTTCTTTATAACCATATTTTTTAAATCTTATCAAATAATTCTTTATACTGTTCCATACCTTGTATTTCTTGTAAAAATCTTTAAAACTTAATGTGCAAACCTTTATTTTATCAATAACATAGTCAAGTAAAAGACCTCCAAGATGTGAAAAATCTTCAACAACATTAATAATAAAATCTACACTATTTCCCTCATTTTCAAAACAAAAATCAAATATATTGCGTTCTTCTTCATACACATCTTTATATGTTGGAGTTTCAAACTCATATTTATAACAATATTTAAATTTTGCTATTTCATAAGAGTATGACACACGACCAGGAAGAAGTTTTTCAAGTAACCTTAGTGTCATTTTCTTAGAATATCTATACATGTTTTTTATTGCTACAAGTCTTTTGTCCATTGATGCCATTGTTTGGGGCATCCAAGGTAACATTATTATTGCCAAATTATCAATAATGCTATCATCATATTCCGATAATTGAATAAGTATAACACTACTTCTAATTAAATAATCTTCTAATTGAGCAGTTAAATTTAAACCATAAACTAATTCTTTTAAATAATTAGTTCTAATAAAATTATCCTCTGATTCGTCTTTTAATTGATTAATAATCTCTTTCTTTTTCAAAACTTCATCATTAAAAGACAAATAAGTATCTGGATCAAGCTCAGCAAAATAAGTTAATAGATCAACAGATGACATAATCGATTTCCAATCATTAACATCAATTACTTTTTTTAATAAAGTAAATTCAATATTATGAAATGACTTTTTACAATTAATTAAATCACTACTATTAGATTTTAATATTAATAGTGTATCCATCAATGAATATCTTAAGTTATCAGAGTATTTGTTATATTTTCCATACCATTGAGCAAATTGTCTTTTGTCATTTGAGAGATCATATTTAGGCTTTTTCTCTGATTCTACCTCTAAAACTATTTTTTCAAATTCTTTAATATCATCTTCATGTAAATAAGTACAATTATCTTTAATGATAGAGGACTTATCACTAAGAGACCAAATGTTTTTCTTATATTCTATAAAATCCGGATTATTAGTTAATAATGCATTTAAGTATTCAGCAATAGAATCATAGTTCATCCTAAAATATTTAGAAACAATATTTTTATCATTTTCATTTGTATCATCCCACGAACCAATTAGTGATAGTTTTTTCATGATTGATTGTTCTTTAACTCCACCAAATCTAGCAGACTTAAAGCCATCAACTGTTTGATGCTTTTTATTTAATGATTCATAGATTTTTCTTCTTTCTTCTTCGAGTAATTGTTTAGTAGTACTACCTCTCCTAATGAATGATGTTGTTGCATAAACAAATTTGGTTTTAGTAAATTCTGAATCAGATTGAGACATTGTAGGAAAATCAGTATTGATTGAATAAACCAAATCATCATTAACTTTACCTGGTATATATAAATAGGCATATTCTTCTCCATTTGTATATTTTATAACATCTGAAATAACTGTTGGTCTTGGAGAAATTTTATCCATTAACCCTTGTATTTCATCATCCTTATACCACAAATTCCAATCTAATTTACTAAGCTTATAATGATTATTTTCTTCATCCACGCCTATTACAATAAATTTGTCTTGTCCTAATCCGTCAATAGAATTTAAAAATCCACATACATCTTTAATTAATTCTGCTTTTTTATAATGAGGATATCCCCTTTTATAATCTAAACAAGGCCCTTCAGAAGGAAGATTATCTAATATTTTTAATACATCATTTTTAATGTTTTCATCTATCATAACCTTACCTCCTTGTTTTATATATTATACCATAAATATAAGCTCTTCGGATTAGAAGAACACATTTTTTATTATAGAACTAACCCACATGGACAGTGTTCAATCGTACCTTAACTTGTTTCTATCGTACCTAAATCGTACCTAATAAAGCAAAAAGCCCGTAAATACGGGGGCAAAAACAGGTGCAATTTAATGGCAGGTGGAAGAGAGCAGAAAATCTGCATGCAAAAACATACAAATATCTACTAAAAGTCCCAGGCTTTCCCTTTTATTCCTTATATTATATAAAAAATTGTTTATTTTTTAATAAAAATATAGTAGTATAATGGTGAAAAAAGGAGGTTTATATGGAAAAAAATGTAAAAGCTGTAATAATATGTATAATTAGCGTATGTTTAATTGGTGGACTATTTATACTAATAAATAGTAAGAAGGAAGAAGAACCAACACCTACTCCAGAACCAGTAGTTGAACAAGTAACTATATCATTTGATTCTGATGGTGCAGGAACAATACAAGATAAAACCATTGAAAAAGGTAATACAATATCATTACCTATGCCTGAGAAAGACGGATATGATTTTATTAAATGGGTCAATGAAGAAGGTAATAAAGTAACCAATACAACAGTATATAATAGGAATACTAAACTAAAAGCTATTTGGGAGAAGAAAAATATAATTGTTGAAGAAAAGGAACCAGATGAGGTTAAACCTATTACTAATAATGAAGTAGTAATAGTTAAACAAGTAATTAAATATATTGTACCTGAAACAGGTAAACTTATAGATCTTGATAATTATGGAGTTCTTCAAAATGTATTTGGTTTAAACAAAGCAATACTTGAAAATCAATTTACACAAGCAGGATTTAAAAATGCAACATATCATCTAGATGGAAATGGTGCACTTTCAATATCATATCCAATTTTTGATATTTCTAATGGTAATTATAAAGACGATTATGTAGTATCTAACTTTGAAGCAAGAAATACAATTAATTATTTTACAAATAGTAATAATTATTCTGCATATAAAGTCCCATCAGAAAACTTAAGAGGAAGTATTAATGATATTGCTGACTTGTTGAGAGATGTATTTGATTATAACTCAAATAACTATATTGGATTCAAATATTCTAACGGTGGTATTTCTTTGTTTAAGGCGCTTTCTTATTTCAAAGATGAAACACTCAATCCAAATGAGTCATATACAGATATTAAAGATTTTGGATCTGTTTCAGAGGATATGATCACCAGAGATTTTGGTCAGTTTGAAGGGCTTGTAGAGGCAATTGATACATATAAAACTAATGGTGGACTTTTAGAAAATCTTAAATGCACATATTCATCCGATGGAAAGATGATGCTTACACAGAGGAAGCTTGTTGAAAAGAATCAAGATGTATCAACTAATCTGGATACACTTCAAAGTAGTGTGATCACAAGTATGCTTGGTAAGTTTGGGACAACATATTCATGGGGGGGCAGTCCAAGTGATATTCCGTATTCTGTGATTGATGAGATAGCAAATGCTGATCCTGATGAGGCGAATGCAAATGATAGAACATTTAGTCAAGAAGAGATAACCGCAGCAACTGCGATTAAGGATACGATAGATGCTGCATTTTCAAATGTTACGGATGCAAAAGAAAATGCTCTTGCAGAATCAAAATTTAAGCTTGTTAATCTTAATGGCGATGCCGGTATTATTATAAAATATACTTCAACTGAGGAGGAAGAGCTTTCGTTCCCCGGAGGAGTCAAAGATCTGACAAAAAGTCAGAAGTTTAATCGTATTCCGGCAGATACATTAGACAGCAATGATTACAAGAATAATTTTGTTTTTAACGGAAATCCTCCGGCATATGTATATCAGAATAAGAATCTTTATGGCAAATCGTATTATGTTGCGAATGACCTTTTGACAAGAACGTTTAAAGGAGATAACAGTCAGGCAGTTGATTTTATAAAAGCAGTATTTCCTGATGCATCCTATATGAATTTTGATCCTAACGCGGAATATGACATGGTTATAAATGAAAAAGGTGAAGTTACGATCAAGCATAAGGTGCAGGATACAACAACTTATCCTGTTCTTACTG
>JAEEZR010000043.1 GCA_016292035.1 Caryophanales bacterium | reverse complement strand
CAAGAAAAATAATACTAAAAAAATATAAATTATTAGTAAAAAATGTTTAAAATGACAAAAAAGATGTCTAAAGTGCATCCTTAGGATATAAAAAAACTAGTCACATAAAAAATAATCAAATAAAAATACATTACAAGCATATAAGGCAATTATTTCATATAAACCATTTTATAATACCTTCGGAAGTGAAAAAATGAAAGATCTTTTAATTGACTCCATTATGAATAATATAAAGAAATATAATCAATATGATGAATCAAAACTAAAATTAATAAGATATGGACTAGCAAGTTTATATCTTCATTTAACCAAACTAATTGTCATATTTGCTTTATCTTATATATTAGGAATAACGCTTTCACTTCTAAAATTTATAATTTTCTATAGTATTCTAAGATTAAGTGCTTTCGGACTACACGCTAAAAAAAGTATAGATTGCTGGATTACATCATTAACTATATTTTTAGGAATACCATACTTATGTGAAACATTACTGATAAATTCACATCTAAAAATAATAATAGTTGTAATTTGCTATATGCTATTAGCCATATATGCACCAGCAGATACTGAAAAAAGACCACTAATCAATAAAAGAAAAAGAATAATATATAAAATAATTACACTAATAACTACAAGTGTTTATATACTACTCTTGTTCATAATTAAAAATAATATTTTAGAAAATTGTTTAGTATTTGCTATAGCACTTCAAACAGTCTTTGTACTACCAATAACATATAAGTTATTTGGAGTAAACTACAATAACTACAAAAAATATAGTAATTGAAAGGAGAAAGAAGTAATGAAATTTTTTGCAAATATATTTAGTGCAATAGGAGAATTCATCGCAAACACAACTGCAGGAGCTTGTTTCTGGAGCTTTGTAGATGAAGAAGAAATGCCAACTGAATTAAGATAAATTAAAAATAGAAGCTAATAGCTTCTATTTTTTTATAGTAAGAATAGACACAAAATGCTTATTACATACATATTGACTAAAAGATAAATCATCTTCTTTCTTAACTAGTTTACTAATAATATATAAACCAAATCCTCTATTACTACCTTTAGAAGAAAAACCTTTCTTATATATCTTATCCATATCTATATCCCCTTTAAAACTATTTTCAATATAAATATTAATATCATTATTATTAAGATAGATATCAATTAATAAAAGTTTTTCCTTAGTAAGTAGTGCAGCCTCAATAGCATTATCAAGAAGTATGCCAATAATTTTACATAATAAATAGTATTTTCTTTCATCTAATTTTTCGATAGATTTATGAGCTTCATCCGTAATTAAAGTATTGAATTCAACATCTTTATCATTAATAGTAGAAATTTTATAATAAACAATACCTTTAATACCAGATGGTAATTTATATAAACTAGTCATGTTACTAGATTTCTTATTTTGATAATCATTTATTATCTTATCTATCATATCGTTATACTTTTTAGAAGACTTATCAGGATAACTTCTAAGAATAACAAGATTATTGAGCATCTCATGTCTATTAATTCTATCATTTTCAAGTATTAATTCATAATCAGATATTAAGCTAAGTAAAGAATGTTGTTCTTCCTCTTGCTTTTTATTCTTAAAATATTGAACAAGAATTAAAGTACTAAGCATAACAAATAAGCCCATAACAAAAAGAATTAACAAATACGACTCAAAATTCCTATTTCTAGAATGAAAATATGCGAATAAACAAAAACTAATAAATACAAACACCAAAGGAATAACAATAATTACTTTATCTTTAGATAAAATATAAGAAACAAACTTCTTAATAATGTTAATTATTCTATTAAGTGAAAAGAATAAAAAGAATAGACCACTTTCTATAAAAGTCAAAATAGACATTATCATCATAGAGTTATTCATAATATCACTATTAATAAATGGAATAAGTATAACTAAAAGTGAAGATACAAAATCAACTAACAAAAGATATAAATATAATAGAATTACTTTAACTAAAGTAGTCCCATAGTTCTCTCTATATATAGATTCTAGTAGTACAAAGAAGGCTACTAAATTTAATATAACTCTATATAAAGGAGATAAACTTCTAAGTCCAAATATAACATAAACAAATACTACAATTAATATGATATCTAATAGTCTATACTTAAACTTGATCAAAGATATTCTATCATAAGAATAAACAATGGAAATAATTAAAGATAAAATACTTACAAAACTTAAAACATAATTAAAGTAAAGCATAATCTTTCAAATCTTTCTTATGAGACCTAGATAATAAATTAATCTTAGCACCATTATCAAACGATATCATATAGTTAGGCCAATCAATTAGCACTACTTTAGACATATTAACTATACATGACTTATGTGAATAAGCAAAAGATTTACTTAGCTTTTCCTTAACCTTAAACAAAGGAGTTGAAATCTTATATTCACCATTATTAGTAACAATTACAGTTTTTCTTTCATAAGTATCTCTATAAACATAATATATATTGTCATAATCAAGTGAATATGTTACTTTACCGACATTATACTTTAAAGAATCTTTTATCTTTAACTGCTTTAAACATATATCAAATAACTCAAATAGATTCTTCTCTGCTTCAAATTGTTTATTAACAAAGTCAAGAATTTGTAATCTCTGTTTAAAAGTATCATATGCCATACCACCATTAACAGAAAACACTATAATCGGGCTTCTCCAATCTACTTTTCTTATCTCCCTAGCTACTTCAATAGCATTTGTTTTATCAAGTTCAAAATCTAAAATATATATCTTATTTTCATCACTCATAATTACATTATAAAATTCACTACATAAACCAGAAAAAGAAGTAATAGTATACTCATAATCATTTTTCATCATATAGCGATTAATAATCTTTTTAGTATTTTTCAAATGAAAGTCATTATCTTCCATCACAACAAAATTAATCATCTTATTCTCCTTATCATAAGAAATAATATCATTAAAAAATGAATAATAACAGGGACTAATAAGTCACGTTATTATAAAAAGTTATACCATACTTCTAAAGTATAAAATATACTATATATTTAGTCAATTAAAAAATAACTAGAAAACTAGTTATTTGATTTAACCATAAGATCATAAAACTTACTAGGATTAATATTTTCATTATTAACAAAAACTTCGAAGTGTAGTGATGAAGGAAACTCCCTGTTAATACTAGAAACACTACTTTTAGCTATCTTTTGTCCAGAAGACACTTCTTCATCAACCTTAACTGCAATATCGTCAACTCCTTCATACACACTTACAATTTCATTTTCATGCATTATTTTAATAATATTTCCCAGGCTTTCATCACTACCTATAAAAATAACTTTTCCAGGAAGTACACTAACAACATCAAAGACTTTATCAGAAGCATAATCTACTCCTGTATTAGGAATGTATGTATTTTCAAAAAAGATTATTGATTTTTCTTGATTATCAGAAGAATCACTTATCTCGTAATAATCCCTTCCCACATAAACATTATCTCCAACATAAGGTTTAACAATATCTGTACTTTGCATAACCATTTTCTCTCTTTTACTATTAATAATACCATTAATAGAGTATTCAAAATCAGTTTTATCTTTATAATAATTATTAATGCTTATAAAAGATATCATAAGTAATCCAATAACAGATATAACAGCAAATCCATATATGAACAATATCAAGCGAACGCTTGCTTTTTTAGTTTTCATCTATTCACTCTCCTACTTATAATTTGAGCAAATAATTAATAATTATACGTTAATTTTGGAAAGCTGAACACCAAAGTAATAGTGTTTAATTATATCTTCATAATTACTCCCCTTATTAGCCATGAAATTAGCACCATACTGACTCATCCCAACACCATGGCCATACCCTCTAGTAATTATAACAACATCACTATTATTAATGGTGATATCAAAATCAGAGCTTCTTAAATCTAAAAGTTTTCTAACTTCAGTTCCTTTAAACAATTTATCATTAATGATAATGCTTAAAACTCTATTACTATTTGTGCGCTTTATATCACTTATAACTATATCACCAGTAATATTTAATCTTTTTAAGAATTCTTCTTTTGAAAAAGAAGTACTTACTTCATAATTTTTTGCATTTCTATCTTCATATGAAGAAGTAGACACTAAATAAGGATGAGGAGAAAATACTAAAGAAGACTCTTCTGTATAGCCATTAGACATAGAAAAATAATATGGTATTATTAGCTCATTATTATATGTAATAAAAATGTCTTTAGTATCCTTAACAATATTTCTAAGCTTGTTAGAGTAATACAAATAGTTATCTTTCCACTTATTCTTTAAATCTTCTTCCTCTAAAATACACTGATCAGTATTCTTAGGAACATAACTATTATTTTCTTTCTTTTTATAGTAGTAGTACGTCCTGATAGCAATCGCCTGTGCTTTTAAAGCTTCTTCATTAAATGAAGCAGGCATTTCACACGCTAAAACATGATAAACATACTCATCTACATAGTTATTATCAGTTTTATTATTAACAGGAATTAAATAAACAATTAAAAGCAAAAAAAATATTATTATAAATTTCTTCATAATAATATTTATTCATATTTAATAAAAGTATTACTTATATATGTTTTTCTTCTCTAAATCACGAATTTTATCTATTCTTCTATAATATTTTTCATCTTCAATGGGCTTAGATTTTAAATAAACATCAAGCATATCTTTAATATCAATAAATGGTTTAGACTCACCAATAGCTATTACATTAGCGTGATTATGCTCAACACAAAGACGAGCTTCACTGCAGTTATCTATTTTAGCACACATAATACCTTTCATCTTATTAGCTGCTATGCTCATACCAATACCGGTACCACATACTAGTATACCTCTGTCTACTTCATTATTTAAAACACCTTTGCACACTAAGTAAGCATAATCATTGTAGTCATCAGTACTATTGATGGAATTAGTGCCATAGTCAATAACTTCTATATTCTTCTTTTTTAAATATTTAATTATTTTTTCCTTTACCTTATATCCCCTATGGTCAGCTCCTATACCTATTCTCATATATAATCCTCCACATATTTATTATAAAACAAATAAATATAAAAAATTTAGATAAATAAAAAAATAGTCACTTACTTGACTATTTATTTAAATTATATTTATCAATGAACTTTTGTACATTACCTCTTTTAGCAGTTACTTGTTTACCAGTATAGAATGAATTACATTTATTACAAGTTTCAAGTTGAATTTCACTCTTAGTACTCATAGTTTTAAATTCATTACCGCATGCACATTTAACAGTACATTCTTTAAGTTCTGGATGAATATTCTTTTTCATTTACAATTCTCCTTTCGCCATAGCAAAATAGCTATAGAAACTCATTTGCTAATGTAATATATCATTTTTTTTATGATTTTTCAAGCATTTTATTACTATTTTACCAATAAATTAAATCAGAAAGTAAAGCATTTAAAGCAAAGGCAATTATCTTAACATCATCATTTATATCATTTTTACTACAAAGAATACTAGCGCCTATTAAGTCAGTATCAACTATAAGTGGAAGAATAAAGCATTTTAAAGACACTCCACCAAATAATTCACCTTCATAAATAGAAGCTTTTCTTTCTCTGATCAAATTAATAACATTAGTATTAATCTCCATATTTAAATAATTATTATTTAAACAAGCAACAACTCTATCTAAATCACAAACTATAATGTCACAGTTAATTAATTTACTAAAAATGTTCACATATTTCTGCGCTGCTTCAGATAAATTAAGAAGCCTTTCATATTTTCTCAGAATAATATTGTTATCACTATAAGATATTTCAATATCATCACTAGATTTTATATTAAGGCTTCTTCTAATTTCTTTAGGTATAACAATTCTACCTAATTCATCAATTTTTCTCACAATACCGTTCTTTTCCATAAACACCTCTACTAGGTATTGTGTTTTTATTAAGCTTTTTTATACTAAATAATATTACTACTAATATACTTAGCTAAATCAAATAAATAATAAATATAATGCTTATCTAAGTTAATCTTATTAAGAGATATTTCTATATGACTAGCCCTATAAACAAAATTAAATTTAGTAGATATTCTAGTAGATTCTATAAATAATTTCTCAATATTTAACTTTTTAAAAACGCTTTCATCTAATTTGAGTGCAATTTTTTGAGAATTATTAATAAGAATTTTTATTCCGGCATTAGATAGCAATTTTTCAGTAAGTTCTTGATACATATAAACTTTTAATTTTTCATCAACATGTCCAAATCTGTCTTCTATTTCTTGGTATACTTCATTAAGTTCAGATACACTGTTGATACTTGCTACTTTTTGATGTAAATCAATAATAATACCAGTCTCGTCTGAATATTCTTCACCAATATGGTTATCTACATCATCAATAGTAATTTCATTTTCTTTTTCATCACTAGTGCCGTTTAGTTCCTCATTAATAAGTTCTAGATACATATCAGTACCAACACTGTCAATAAATCCTGCTTGCTCACTTCCTAGCAAATCTCCAGCTCCTCTTATGCTAAGATCTCTAATAGCTATATTGTATCCGCTACCCAAAGAAGTAAACTCTTTAATAGCATCAAGTCTTTTTACAGCAGTATCACCTAAAATTTTATCTTTATTATACATTAAATATGCATATGCTTGCCTATCACCTCTGCCAACTCTACCTCTTATTTGGTAAAGTTGAGATAAGCCAAAACGGTCAGCATCCATGACAATCATGGTATTTGCATTTGGAATGTCAATACCGTTTTCTATTATTGTTGTACATATAAGAACATCAGCTTCGTTTTGATTAAATTTGTAAATAACATCTTGCATATCTTCTTTATTCATCTTTCCATGCGCATATATTATGCTAACTTCAGGAATAAGTTTCTTAAAGTCATTTACAACTTTCTCCATATCTTCAACTTTGTTATAGAGAATAAACACTTGACCATTTCTAGCTTTTTCCTTTAAAACAACTTCCCTTAGTAAATATGGATCATAATTAATAACATAAGTTTGAATAGGTAATTTAGCCTTTGGAGGGGTCTCTATCAAAGACATATCCCTTATACCAACAAGACTCATTTGTAAACTTCTAGGAATAGGTGTAGCACTTACAGAAAGAACGTGTACGTTAGTCTTCATTTCCTTAATTCTTTCCTTATGAAGCACTCCAAAGCGTTGCTCCTCATCAATTATTAAAAGTCCCAAATTCTTAAACTTAATATCGCCAGATAATAACCTATGCGTACCAAAAACAACGTCAACTAAACCATTCTCTAATTTTTCAAGTATTTCTTTTGTCTCTTTTCTAGTAGTGTACCTATTTAATAAAGCAATATTCAAACCAAAATTTTTAAATCTTTCTACTGCACTAACATATTGTTGATAACTAAGAAGAGTAGTAGGACATAAATAAGCAACTTGAACTCCATTCATAACTGCTTTGAAAATAGCCCTAAAAATAACTTCAGTTTTACCATATCCAACATCTCCACATAAAAGTCTATCCATAGGTTTACTACTTTCTAAATCTCTCTTAATTTCATTAGTAACTTTTAATTGATCTGGAGTTTCTTCATATATAAATTCAGATTCATACACTGCCTGTTCAGGTGTATCAGGCTCAAAAGGAGTAATTGTACTAATTTGCCTATTCTTATATAGATTAATAAGTTTATCACTAATATCCTTAATCTTACTTTTAATCTTACTTTTAGTTTTCTGCCATTCTGTACTATTAAGTTTATAAATATTAGGCTTAGCACCATCTTTAGAAGAATACTTGTATAATTTATCAATCTTATCTACAGGTAAATAGAGCTTATCATCGCCTTTATAGTTAATAAGAATATAATCCTTTTCTATTCCATTTTTCATAATAGTGGTGATTCCAGCATATACACCAATACCGTTTACTTTATGAACAACATAGTCACCAACCTCAAGTTTATCTATAGAAGTTATCTTTTTACCTATTTTAAGACCAGTATTATAATTAAGTTTAGGTTTATAACCAGTTAAATCATTTTTAGAAAAGTATTTAACACCATTAAAAACAAAACCACTAGAAATATCTTGATTAATAACACGTGTTTTTGATATACCAACTTTTTTTACAAATTCATTATCTCTAGTACATAAAAAAGAATTACTACTTATTACACTATTACAATAATTATCAAAATTATTATTAAAACTAGGAATACTTTCTGCTTTAATAATATGGTCAAACTTATCATCATTGTTAATTGTATCTAAATATAAAGTAAAATCATTTTTAATATCTTTAATATTAAATAATGTTGATTCTTCATCATAATACTTCATTTGCTCATCAATAGATTTCTGAACATTTAGTATTTGATTATAGTCTTGATAAATAAGAATAGGGTCTTTCAAATAACTTAAAACATTAGAAGAAGCATTATCATACTCATCATTAACAGGCTTAATAGTTATTTCTTTAACATCATTAAGTGATAGCTGAGTATTTTCATCAAAGTATCTTACCTTTTCAACTTCATCATCAAAAAACTCAATTCTTACTGGATGCTCCTCAAATATTGGAAATACATCTACAACAAAGCCACGAATAGAAAATTCACCAGTATTAGTAGCAATACTTTCTCTTCTGTAACCTATCTTTAACAATTTATCAACAAATTTATCTCTATCAAGTTTGGATCCTATAGATATCTTAATATTCTTATTATTTAAATCATTTCTACTAGGTAATTTCTTTAAAAAACTATTAGTATGGCATATTAATAAATTATTTTTAGAACTTAAATTATTAAGAAATCTAAGACGCATATACATAAGTTCCGGAGATGTAGCAATTGCTTTTTTAGTTAAAAGATCATCATCAGGGAAAATGTATACATTACTATATCCTCTTTGAGACAAATCTAAATAAATTCTATTTGCTTCATTTAAAGAAGGGGTTACTAAAACAACATTTTTCTTAAACGACAAAAAGATATATAACAGAAATTCGTTATATATTTCATTAGCACTAATGCTTATTTTGTCATTATTATTAAGTTTTATATCAAATAACCCTTCTATCATATTAGCTCCTAATTATACTTGTTCATTATTTTATTAAAATCTTCTATAGTAAACTCTTCTATAATTTTATCTACTATTTCAAAAACATTACTTAAAGTATTTATATCATCTTTAGAAAATTTTCCTAATACGTAGTTAACAGGATCACCATTATGTTTAGAAATACCAATTCTAATTCTCTTAAAGTCTTCAGTATTTAAATGAGAAATAATACTCTTAATCCCATTATGTCCAGCTGAAGATCCACTAGTTTTAATTTTATAAGAACCAATTTCAAAGTCCATATCATCATATATTACTAAAATATCTTCTATATTAATATGATAATAATCAACTACTTTTCTAACAGCTAGTCCACTATCATTCATATATGTAAGTGGTTTAATAAATAACACTTTTTCAGAATTAATAATTTTTTCAAAATATGCATAATTATCTTTAGATTTAAAATCGGCATCCCCTAAATAATGATCTAATGCCATAAAACCGACATTATGTCTAGTAAGTGAATACTCTTCACCTTTATTTCCCAAACCAACTATCAATTTCATTTTTTCTTCTCCTCAAGCATATTATACAACATATTCTTACTAGCATTATACTTTTTGGAAACAAATTTTAAAGCATCGTTTTGTTTAAGACCTAAACTAACTAACTCTAAAACTTCATCTAAAAGTACATCATAGTCTATTTCTTCATCATTTTTTTCTATAACAATTACTATTTCACCCTTTACATCTTTATAAGTTTCAATAGCCTCCTCAATAGTGCCCCTAAAAACCTCTTCATGAAGCTTAGTTATTTCCCGGGAAATACTAATATTTTTATTTCCCAAGATTTTTAACATATTTCGTAAAGTTTTGTTAAGCCTATGAGGAGATTCATATAAAATAGTTGTATAGTTAAATGTCTTAATTAAAGATAGTTCACTTAAAGCTTTACTTTCCTTTTGGTCAAGGAAACCATAAAATATGAATTTATCTTGATCAAAACCTGACATGTTAAGTGCAGGTATAAAAGCGCAAGCGCCTGGTAAAGCAACTACGTTAAAGCCTTCCTTAACTATATTTTTAACAACTAAAGCACCTGGATCACTTATTAAAGGAGTTCCTCGGTCAGTAACAAGTGCTACATTCTTTCCTTCTTTTAACATATTAATAATCTGTCCACTAGACTTAGCTTCAGTAAACTTGTGACACATAAATACTTTATTTTTAATACCAAGAGCATTGAGTAACTCAGTCGTAACCCTAGTATCCTCTGCAAAAACAGCACTTACACTAGAAAGAATTTCCTTAGCCCTAACTGTAATATCATTTAAATTACCAATTGGAGTAGGAACTAAGTATAAACTAGGACTATTATCATAACTTTTTTGTAACACTATAATCACCTCTCAAACATTCTTAATACTTCATCAGTATAACTACCATCATTATTATGGCAAACAAGTGGGCTAAGTACCTTAAGCCCAGTATTTCCATTTTTTCTTGCATCAATGAGTACTAAATTAGACTCTTCACCATCTTTAGGATAAATAAGCCTTAATCTCTTAACTTCAAGATTATGCTTTTCAAGAGTACAAATAATTTCAGATAATCTATCGGTTCTATGTACTAAACATAAACTACCATTATTCTTAAGTAGTTTTCTAGCTATTAAGGCAATATTATCTAAATTAATAGTAATTTCATGTCTAGCAATTGACTTAACCTTGTTATCATTTATGTTACTATTATCATCATACCTAAAATAAGGTGGATTACAAGTAATTAAATCAAAAGAATCTGTAGGATATATATTAATTATATCTTTAGCATCCATGTTATATAGTTTAATTCTATCTTCTAAATGATTAATCTTAACGGTTTCAACTGCAAGTTTATAAACTTCTTCCTGTATTTCTACACCAATTATTTGTGAATCTGTAAGCGTAGATAAAACAATAGGTATTGGCCCATTGCCAGTACATAAATCTAATATTTTATTATTACCAGGTTTTAAAACGCAAAATCTTGGAAGCAAAATTGATTCCAAGCTAAAATTAAAGTAATCATTATCTTGTACTATTTTTAATTTATCATACCCAACTAAATCATTAATAACCTTAGTCATAAATACTCCTATTCATCAGCATCTACTTCTACTAAAGATTCATCAGATAATTTAATAGTATATTTTTTTCTTAAGATGTCTAAAGAAACAACCTCACCTTTTCCAGCTTTAGTATTCATAACATCACCAATTTGAGGTAGTTTACATCTGTTTTCAGTATAAACATCATCTTCATATTTTAAACAACAAAGAAGTCTACCACATTGTCCATTAATTTTAGTTGGATTTAAAGATAAGTTTTGATTCTTTGCCATATTAATGGAAACTGCATCCATGTTTTCACTTAAAAAACGAAAACAACATAATTCACAACCACATGGTCCAATTCCAGATACCTCTCTAGCTTTATCCCTTGCTCCTATTTGTCTTAACTCAATTCTTGTTTTATAAATGGAAGCAAGATCTTTTGCCATTTCTCTAAAATCTACTCTAACATCAGATAAAAAAGTAATTAATAATTGAGACCTATCTAAGCTAAATAAAGCATCAACTATATTCATATTTAATTTATACTTTTCAGATATTTCCTTTGACTTCTTAACTGCCTTAACAGCGTCAGCAAGGTTCTTTTCATATGAAGAAATATCATCTTTAGTAGCCTTTCTTTCAATTTCCCCAGATTTTTTAATGCATGGTTTATTACAAGCATTTAGAATAACTACTTTAGCTACATAAAGTAAACCCTCTCTACTTACAACAACATAATCATTAACATTTAAGTCCTGAAGTTCATTGCTATAGTAATAAACCTTTCCCTCATCTTTAAATGTTACCCCTATTATATTACTCATAATAATCACTTCCTAATCTATAAATCATTTCATCAACAAATAAACTTATATTTACATTATATTCTAACATATTTTCTAATCTATTAATAGAAATTAATTTATTTGTTAAACTAGCTTCAGAATTTAATTTGTATACTTTCTTTAATAAGTCCTCATATCCTTCAAAATATTTGTTAACACCCAAAATATTATAATATAAAGAACTATAATAAAAATATTTCATAATTGTCACTATATCACTAATAACATTCTTGTCTTCTTTTTTATTCAATAAACTAACAATATATGGTTCACTGTTAGATTTCTTATCCTCAAGTAGTTTAATAATTTCAATTGCTTTTGAAAAAATCTCTTCATCATAGTTTTCAATCTTAAAATCATTTTTTTCCTCTAGAATAATAATATGGCATCTCGACTTAATGGTTAGGAGAACCTTATTTATATTCTCACATATTAAAAATGCATATATATTTTCTTCAGGTTCTTCTAAAAACTTAAGCAAACTATTTGCAGCATAATCATTCATTTTATCAGCACCGTCTATAACATAAACACGATTCTCATTACTAGAAGATTTAAGCATCATACTCTTTTGAAGAGCCAAAATATCGTCTTTTAATATTTTAGAATTTGTTTGCTCTACTATAACGTAATCATTAAAAACATCATTAATACTTTTTCCATTAAAAAAATGATTAGATACAATTAGATCTAATTCATCTTTAATATCACTATAAGAAGTATTGCATATTAAAAAAGCATGACCTAATCTATCATTATTATTAAATTTATCAAAATACTCTTTTAATAATGTACTCATAATACCTCCTATAGTAACTTTTGCATTATAACTAAACCGATAAGAGCAGGAAATCCAAATAGAGCCACACTACATATAGTTACATAATTAATAACTAAATGTGCACCAGCATAATAAATAACAAGATTAACTGCATATAATAAACAAATAGACATAACTATTCTTTTAAGAAGTAGTACTAAATATTTCATATATTCACCTAATAAAGAATACTACTTCACTAAATAATTATTCTAAATATTTTCTATCGTCTATAGCTCTCATAATAGTTAATGGATCTAAGTATTCAATATCCCCACCCATAGGGATACCATATGAAAGCCTAGATACCTTAACATTTTTCTCTTTTAATAGTTTTTGAATATATAAAGAAGTCATTTCACCTTCTACACTAGGATTAAGAGCTATGATAACTTCCTTAGTATCATCATTAATTCTATCTATTAAGCTTCTAATATTTAAATCTTCAGGATTAACTTCATCAATAGGAGATATTAAACCACCTAAAACATGATAAACTCCATTAAACTTGCCTGACTTTTCAAATGTAAAAACACTTTTAGAATCTTCAACAACACAAATAGTATTTTTATCTCTAGAATCCTTACTACAGATATTACACTCATCTTGATTAGTAATATGCCCACATATTTTACACTTTTTTATATTTTCTTTATACTTAATAAGATTTTCTGAAAACTCATTAACTTTATCAAGTGAAAGAGAATCTATAGCATATACGAATCTCTCAGCAGACTTATCTCCAATACCAGGAAGTAACTTAAAATCTTCTAAAAGTTTTTCAAACTCTTCAGGATAAATCATAGCCTAAAAAAGTCCTCCCATACCATTAGTATATTTTCCTAATTTAGATTTTTTAGTTTTATTAAGACTATCTAATGCATTATTAAAAGCCACTTTAATCATATCTTCTAACATTTCCTTATCTTCTAAGACAGAATCATCAGTAATCTCAATCTTATTAATTTCATTTTTTCCAGATAATTCAATCTTAACAGCACCACTTTCACCAGTAAAAGTAGAACTTTCAATTTCGTTGTTAGCTTTTTCTAACTCCTTCTGTAATCTTTGTGCTTGCGCCATTATACTTTGCATATTCATATATATCACTCCTTACTTTAAATTAACTAAATCATCACCAAAAATATCAGAAGCAGAAGATGCTGCTTTATCCTTCTTTGGCTGCTTATCTAATTTTACTATATTTTCATCTAATATTGTATATGAAATATTATTTTTCTTTTTGTTAATATAGTCTTCTTTAATACTATTCCATTCAGATGTACTAACAGCTACTACTTTATACGAAGTACCAAAAGCACTTTTAAATAAACTCTCAACTTTATTAATATTAGAATCAAAAATACTTACGTTAGCTTCATCATTAAATGAAAACATTAAATAATCAGATGATGCTACAACAATCTTAGAATCATTTAATAAATCAATTACTCCAATATATTTTTTGTTAGTAATAAACTCATCAATCTTTGATAGATTAGAATTAATATCCTTTAGAAGAGTTTTATCAGCTGTAGCTAAACAATTATTAATTCGAATATCTTTAACACTCATAGTACTATCATCACTAGATTCTGATATATTACTATCTTTTACAGGTTCAGTCTTATCTTCTATAGTACTAACAGTGATATCGTTTATAATTTTTTCATCAGAAATGATGTTTTCCTTTGAACCTTCTTTGATATCATTAGAATCACTATAAGATATATCGTTATTTGTATCAAAATAATTAGATATTTGCATTATATAAATATCAAATAATATTTTCTGATTGTTAGAAACTTTAACATCATTAATAGCGTTGTTAATAATATTAGAAATATAAAGAATATCATCTTTAGAAATCTTAATAGAACTTAATTTAGAAGAATATTCCTTATCAAAATAATTTTTAATGTTATTATTTAAAGAAATATCTCTAATAATTGTTAATAACCTGTCCAAAATGTCAACAAGATTTTTTCCAGAAGAAGAGAATTTATTAGACATATCAATAATATTAGAATAATTATGATTAATAATGTTAACAAGAAAACTATACATAGTATCAAATGATACTTTACCACTTAGATTGTCAATATCATCAACAGTTGTAGAGTTTCCTTTTGAAAGAGATAAAGACTGATCAAGTAAGTTTACAGCGTCTCTTAAACAACCATCAGAAGATTTAGCAATATATTCAACAATATCGTCAGGAAGAGATAATTTCTCTTCACTAAGAATATGATTTAACCTATGTACTATATTTGGTACATCTAATCTATTAAAGTCAAATCTCTGACAACGAGAAAGTATAGTTAATGGAATTTTTTGTGGTTCAGTTGTAGCTAAAATGAAAATAACATGTGAAGGAGGTTCCTCTAAAGTTTTAAGTAAAGCATTAAAAGCACCTGTGGATAACATATGTACTTCATCAATAATATAAATCTTATATTTACAAAAAGAAGGCATAAGTTTAACGTTATCTCTAAGATTTCTAATTTCGTCTACACCATTATTACTGGCAGCATCTATTTCAATAATATCAGAATTATTTTCATCAATTAGTTTACAAACATCACACTCTAAGCAAAGATCATCTGTAAAATTAAGGCAATTTACAGCTTTAGCAAATATCTTAGCAATACTAGTTTTACCAGTTCCACGAGGACCTGTGAATAAGTATGCATGCGAAATATGATTATTCTTAATTGAGTTAATTAAAACCTTAGTAATAGTTTCTTGACCCTCTACATTTTTAAAATTATTTGGTCGGTATTTTCTATATAAAGCTAAATAAGACATAATGTTTCCTCCAAAAAAATTATAACAAAAAAAAGGTAAATATACTACCTTAATTTCCTAAAAAAGTCAGTCAAAAAAGAACTATAAAATGTTGATAACTGAGAGTTTACATGATTGAATTTAGTTTGATAGTTAATAGTCTTCTTATTGTCAGATAAATAATATACATTTTTAATTCTACATTCTTTAATAATTTCTTTACACATATGACACGGTTCAAGAGTTACGTACATATCACATTGATCTAATCTCCAATCTTTAAGAGTCTTTGAAGCTTGGATTATACATTTAATTTCAGCGTGATTAAGTGGATTACCATCATTAATTCTAGAATTAGAAGACTTAGCGATTATCTTATCATTCATAACTATAAGTGCGGCAACAGGAACTTCATTATTGCTTGCAGCTTTTTTAGATAATTCTATCAATTGTTCAAAAAATTGTTCATTCATAATTAAAACCTCAAAAAAAGTGCACACACATCATAGGTATTAAGGCTGCTATCTTCCGATTCTGACCTGGTTCTACATAATGTGTTGCACAATTAAATAATATCACACTGATAAAATAATTCAAGTATTTTAATGTTTCACGTGGAACATTATATCTTGCTTTATATCGCTATGTTTCACGTGGAACATTATGCTTTATTTATACCGCTATGTTTCACGTGGAACATCATATTTTGTTTTATATCAATATGTTTCACGTGGAACATTAAGTTTTGTTTATACCGCTATGTTTCACGTGGAACATTAAGTTTTGTTTATACTACTATGTTTCACGTGGAACATCGTGCTTTGTTTATACTACTATGTTTCACGTGGAACACTAATAATTAAACATAAAAAAAGGATTAATTAATAATCCTTTTATTCTTCAGAAGTTTCAGTTACTTCTTCTGTAGATTCTTCAGTTGTTTCTTCTTCATCTGACTCATTATCAGACTTATTAACGATAGATATTGAAGCAACAGTGCTATTATCTTTAAGGTTAATTAACTTAACGCCTTGAGTTACTCTTCCCATTTTAGAAATTGTTGATACATCAAGTCTAATAATAATACCAATGTTATTAACTATCATTAAATCTTTGTCATCTGATACAGTTTTAAATCCAACTATAGTTCCGTTTTTCTCTGAAATGTTGATAGTTTTTACACCTTTACTTCCACGTTTTGTTTCTCTGTACTCTGTAATAGGTGTTTTCTTACCATATCCCTTTTCAGTAACTACAAGTACTTCTGATGTATTATCACTAACTTCAAGACCAACACAAGTTTCAGATCCTAAATTAATACCTCTTACACCAGCAGCAGTTCTACCCATGACTCTAATTTCATTTTCATTAAATCTAACCATTCTACCGGCTGTACTACACATCAATACTTGATTATCACCTGTTGATAACTTAACAGATATTAACTCATCGTCATCTCGTAATGTAATTGCAAGTTTACCGCTCTTTCTGATGTTATCAAAGTCTTCTAATTGACTACGTTTTACTACACCATACTTAGTTCCAAATACAAGATATTTGAACTCGTGATCTTTAGAAACCTTTAGAACTGCGCTAATTCTTTCATCTTTTTCAATTTGAATAAGATTAACAATAGGAAGTCCTTTAGATTGTCTAGAGAATTCTGGTATTTCATATCCTTTAAGACGATATACCCTACCTTTTGTTGTAAAGAACATTAAGTAATCATGTGTTGATAAGTTAATTATTTGCTCTACAAAGTCTTCTTCATTTGTGGACATTCCCTTAATTCCAACACCACCTCTATGCTGAGTCTTATAAGTATCAGTTGTCATTCTCTTAATGTAGTTCTTGTTAGTTATTGTAATAATAACGTCTTGCTCAGGAATTAATGATTCGTCTTCAATATAGTCGATAGCAGTCATATCTATTGTTGTTCTTCTATCATCACTATATTTTTCCTTAATCTCTGTTAATTCTTCTTTAATAATATTTAGAACTAATTGTTCATCAGCTAATATAGCTCTTAACTTATCTATTAATTTTAATAGGTTTTCTAATTCTTCTTCAATTTTACTTCTTTCTAATCCAGTTAATCTACGTAGTTTTAACTCTAAAATGCTTTCACTTTGTACCAAACTAAGTCCAAACTTACTCATTAGGTTGTCTTTAGCTTCCTGATCTGTTTCCGCACTTTTAATTATTTTAATAACTTCGTCAATGTTATCAAGAGCTATCTTATAACCCTCTAAAATGTGAACCCTATTTTCAGATTTCTTTAAATCAAATTGAGTTCTTCTATAAATAACTTCCTTTTGGAAATCAATATATTTTGATAAAATGCTCTTTAACCCTAATGTTTTAGGAGTAAGACCATCAAGCATTAACATTATTATTCCATAATTAACTTGGAATTGAGTATGCTTATATAAATTATTTAAAACAACTTGTGCATTAGCATCTTTTCTTAAAGTAATTGTAATTTTTACTCCTTCTTTAAGATCAGTATGATAATCAATTATACCATCAAGTGTTTTATTGTGAACAAGTTCAGCAACTTTATTCTTTAGTTCTTGTGTATTAACACCATAAGGAACCTCTGTTATAACTATAGTAGGATGTCCTTTTACATCTTCAATAACAGCTTTACTTCTAATAGTTATACTTCCTCTACCAGTTTCATAAGCTTGTTTAATACCTGAATTTCCAAGAATTACACCACCAGTAGGGAAATCTGGTCCTTTAATGTATTGCATTAATCCTAAAGTATCAATATCAGGATTATCAATGTAAGTTATACATCCATCTATTACTTCACCTAAATTATGTGGTGGAATATTAGTAGCCATACCAACTGCAATACCCATAGTACCATTTACAAGTATATTTGGGAATCTAGAAGGTAATACTTTAGGTTCTTTTTGAGTTTCATCAAAGTTTGGATCAAAATCAACAGTTTCTTTATTAATATCTCTTAATAATTCAAGAGAAATCTTAGAAAGTCTTGATTCTGTGTAACGCATTGCTGCTGCGCCATCACCTTCAATGTTACCAAAGTTACCATGTCCATCAACTAATAAATATCTTTCATTAAAGTCCTGCGCAAGTCTTACCATTGCTTCATATATAGATGAATCTCCATGAGGATGGTAGTGACCCATAACATAACCAACAGTAGTAGCTGATTTTCTATGAGGTTTATCAGGAGTATAACCTGATTCATACATAGACCATAAAATACGTCTATGGACTGGTTTTAATCCATCTCTTAAATCTGGAAGTGCACGTGAAGCAATAACGCTCATTGAATATTCTAGGAAAGATGTTTCTATTTCATTTACAATGTTGTTCTCAGCAAGTCTATCTCTTTCATGAAAATATCCACTAAATCCATTACTACTTGCTTCTTCTTTTATATCAAATGGTTCTTCAGAAGTTTCAGTTACTTCTTCTGTAGATTCTTCAGTTGTTTCTTCTTCATTATCATCAATTATTTTTTCTAAATCGTCCATAACCTTACCTCCTAAATATCAAGATTCTTAACATAACCAGCATTTTCTTCAATGAATTTTCTTCTAGGTTCTACTTCGTCACCCATAAGTTTTTCAAATACTTGGTCTGCTAATATGCAATCATCAACAGTAATTTTTCTAAGTGTTCTTTTATTAATATCCATTGTAGTTTCATTAAGTTCTTCAGCATCCATTTCACCTAGACCTTTCATACGAGCAATTTCAGCTCTAGATCTAATATTTTCTGGAAGTGATGCTAAATATTTTTCTTTTTCTTCTTCATTTAATACATATTTACGAGTTTTACCATGCATTATTCTAAATAATGGAGGTTGTGCAGCATAAACATGACCTTCCTGAACTATTTGTTTAAAGTATCTGTAGAATAATGTAAGTAATAATACTCTAATATGTGATCCATCTACATCGGCATCGGTCATTATTATTATTTTATTATATCTAAGCTTAGTAATATCAAAATCTTGACCAATACCTGTTCCAAATGCAGTTATTATTGTTTTAATTTCTTCATTTCCAAGTGCTTTATCAAGTCTTGTTTTTTCAACATTAAGAATTTTACCTCTTAAAGGAAGAATAGCTTGAGT
>JAEEZR010000042.1 GCA_016292035.1 Caryophanales bacterium | reverse complement strand
ACTAGGAAACGTTATGACTATTTTAATTCCAAGAAATACAACTATCCCAACTACTAAATCACAAGTATTTAGTACTGCTGTAGATAATCAACCTGCTGTTGATATTCACATATTGCAAGGTGAAAGACCAATGGCTGCAGATAATAAGACTCTTGGAAGATTCCAACTTACTGATATTCCACCAGCTCCAAGAGGAGTACCACAAATCGAAGTATCTTTTGATATAGACGCTAATGGTATTGTTAACGTTAAAGCAAAAGATTTAGGTACTAACAAAGAACAAAAGATTACAATCACTTCTTCAACTAACTTATCTGATGAAGAAATAGATAGAATGATGAAAGAAGCTGAAGCTAATAAAGAAGCAGATGCTAAACGTAAAGAAGAAGCTGAACTTAAAAATGAAACTGAACAAATGATTTTCACTTCAGAAAAAGCTCTTAAAGATTTAGGAGATAAAGTTACTGAAGATGAGAAGAAAGAAATTAATTCTTTAATTGACGATGCTAAGAAAGCTATGGAAGGAAACGACCTTGATAAGATTAAAGAAGCTAAAGAAAAATTAACTGAAAAAGCTATGGCACTTTCTCAAAGAGTATATGAAGAAGCTGCTAAAGCTAACCAAGGTGCTGAAAATAATAGTGAAAGCACTGAAGGTAATGCTTCAAAAGACGATAATGTTAAAGAAGCAAATTATGAAGAAAAATAGTAAATGGGGACTAAAATCCCCTTTACTTTATGATGGAGGCAGTAATGAATAAAAGAGACTACTATGAGGTACTTGGTGTTTCTAAAGATGCTAGTGAAGATGAGATTAAATCAGCTTTTAGAAAACTAGCTAAGAAATATCACCCAGATGTATGTAAAGAAGAAGGCGGAGCAGAAAAGTTTAAAGAAGCACAAGAAGCTTATGCAGTTCTATCAGATAAAGATCAAAGAGCTAAATATGATAGATACGGACATGCTGCCTTTAATAATCCAGGAGCTAATGGTGGAAGAGGAGGATATGACTTTAGTGGTTTTGACTTTTCTTCAATCTTTGATGATTTGTTTGGCGGTGGAGGAAGTGATTTTTCTTCATTTGGATTTGGTGATGCATTTTCAGGATTTTCTAGGGGCGGAAGAAGCAGAGCTAGAAGAGGTAACGATTTAGTTTATACTATGAAAATAGACTTTATGGAAGCTGCTTTAGGTGCTAAAAAAGATATTACTATAGATGTTACTGAAGATTGCCCTGAGTGCCACGGGGAAGGCGGATTTGATAAAGAAACTTGCCCAGATTGCGGAGGAAGCGGAACTATTAGAGAAAGAACTAACACTATACTTGGTGCTATTATGACTCAGTCTACTTGTAGAAGCTGCGGAGGAAGCGGTTATATATATAAAAAGACTTGTTCTAACTGCAAAGGTAAAGGTAAAATTAAATCTCGTAAGACTTATAGCATTGAAGTTCCTAAAGGAATAAATACTGGTGAACAAATCAGAATGAGTGGTAAAGGTGAAGCTGGAAGTAACGGCGGGCCTAATGGAGACTTATATATTGAATTTAATGTTAGTAGTCATCCTTTGTTTAAGAGAGATGATACAGACTTATATATGGAAGTTCCTGTTACTTTAACTGATTTAGTACTAGGAAGTAGTAAAGAGATTAAAACAATCGACAGTGTTATTGAACTTAAGATACCTTCAGGAAGTCAAAGTGGAGATGTTTTAAGAGTAAGAGGTAAAGGTATGCCTAGTGTTCATACTGGTAAACCAGGTGATCTATATATTACTTTAAAACTTGTATTACCTAATAAGCTTACTAAGACTCAAAAAGAATTGTTTAATGAATTAGCTAAAACTGAATTAGATGATGCTGATGCATTTAAAGTGTTCAATAAGTTAAATAAATAGTTTACATATGATAAATAACATGGTATTATATATGGTACATGAAAAGGGGGCTAAATATGATAATTAAAGATGAGGAAAAAGAAAAGAGAATAAAAGAAATCTTTTCTGATAAAGATATAAGAATTATTAACATGAATGATTCACTAAAAGAGTGGGTTTATAAGAATATAGATGATTTATATGACTACGAAATAACTAAGAGTAATTATGTTTCTTATTTAAGAAAAGATGCTTTTTGTAGTAGGAATATTAAGACACTTGCTTATTTAGCAAGAAAACTTTATACTGAACTAGGTAAAGAGTATCTAAATGATATGGATGCTTCAAGAGCCCTTAGTGCAGCTTCATGTATCAGTAAAACTTATTATAGAATATTAAAAGAACAATCTGCTCGTGCAACTGGAGTTACTACTGAAGAGTTATTTCCAAACAGTGGCATGAACGAATATGCTATGAGAAGATTCTATATTTCATCAGAGCAAAATGATGAAAATGTAAGAATTTATAGAAATAAAAAAGCTTGCAATTAATGCAAGCTTTTTATTTTCCATATTTTTCATTTAAGTCATCACATAATTTGCTGTGATTTACTTTTTTAACTCTACTTAAGTCTCTTTCCATAGCGTTTCTATAGTATCCTTGTTCAGTACTTGTTGGCTGATATGTAATACTATCTATTATTGCATTTACAAATCTTTGACTTTTCTTTGGGATTATTCCACTTTCTATTATTTCTTTTCTGCTTATGCCTTCATTTTCTCTTATAAACTCTTTTACTGTTTCTATTATTTCTTCTACTTCTTGTTTACATTTTTCACTTGTACAAAACTTCATATTAGAATTTAGAGGAGCAAAAATATTTCCGCAGTTAGGGCATGTATCAAAGTTATTTAATATACCAAAATTATTCATATAATCACCTTTGTGAGCTATATTGTATCATAATATGCTAATTAATATCAAATAAAAAATATTTTTGTACTTTCTATTTGTTCGTTTCTTAAAAAAAATATAATGTCAATACTTGTTATATAAATATTTGATGCTATAATGAAAATAGTGATTAATATGGATAGTAACTTAGTAAGATTTTTTAACAAAATAAATATTAATGAAGAAGAGTATCAAGAGTTTATGGGGGCTAAACTAGAGAATTGTTTAGTAGATAAGGAAGAAAAAACTTGGACGCTTACCATTAAACTTGAAAAGATGATAAGTACTTCTTTATTTAAGAAACTTTGTGATAATAGTAAACTTTTAGAAGATGTTACTAAGGTTTTTTATGTGTTTAAGCATGCTGATACTGATAAGATGCTTGATTATACTATTTTAATATTTAATAATTATAAAGAAAAATGCCCAACTCTTAAGAGTATTAATGAAGAAGATATAAGTATAGATGAGAATATTATTACTTTTAAAGTATCTAATAAAGTAGAAGAAGATAAGATTAAAACTATTAAGCCTAAGATGAAAGAATTTTTAACTTCTATGGGATTTAGTGTTAAAGATATAGTTGGCCTTATTGATAAAGAAAAAGAGGAAGCTGCTAAAGAACTTTTAGTGCAAGTTGAAGTATCTATGGAAGAGGTAGTGCCTACTAAAGTAGATCCATTAATTATTGGTAATCCTATTAAGAGTAAAGAAATTACTGTTAAAAATATAATAGCTGAGATGAGTGACGCTACTATATGTGTTTTTGTGTTTGGTAGTGAGGTTAAAGAAACTGCTAGTGGATTTACTATTATTACTTATAAAGTAAGTGATTACACTGATTCTATATATGCTAAGATGTTCTTAAAAGATAAAGAGCAAGTTAAAACTATAACTAAAAGAGTTAATGAAGGATCTTGGTATAAGATGAAAGGTTATGTTAAACATGACACTTATATGGGAGACTTAGTATTTAATATTAGAGATATTGAAGAATTTAATAGAGAGACTGTTAAAAGGACAGATGATGCTCCTGTTAAAAGAGTAGAACTTCATTCTCACACTATGATGAGTCAAATGGATGGACTTATTGACCCTAAAAAACTTTTAAAGAAAGTTAGACAACTAGGCCACAGGGGAATTGGTATCACTGATAAGAATGGTATACAGTGTTTCCCTAAAGTATATAAAGCTAAAGAAGACTTAGAAGTTTATTTTGGAGTAGAGCTTTATGTAGTAGATGATGAAATCTTAATAGCTAATAAAGAAAGTGATCTTCCTTTAAGAGGAACTGAATTTGTTGTATTTGATACAGAAACAACTGGTTTTAATGCACATGCAGGAGACCAGATGATAGAGATAGGCGCTGTTAAGATTAAAGATGGAGTAATTACTGAAAGATTTGATGAACTTATTAATCCAGGAGTGCCTTTAAGAAGTGATATTATTAATTTAACTAATATTACTGATGAGATGCTTAAAGATAAAGACACTGAAGAAAACGTGGTTAAGAGATTTAAAGAATGGATAAAAGATTTACCAATGGTAGCGCAGAATGCTAGATTTGATATTTCTTTTATGGAAAGTGCGTATGAAAAATATAGTTTAGGTACTTTTGATAACGTTGTAGTAGATACTATGGAAATAAGTAAAGCACAGAATCCTGATACTACTAAACATAATTTAACTGCTTTAACTAAGCGTTATAACGTTACTTGGGAAGAGGACGCTCACCACAGAGCTGACTATGATGCTGAAGGAACTGCACTAGTTTTCCATAAGATGATAGAACTTCTTCCATCAAGTATTAAGACTATTACTGACCTTAAAAATATGGTAGATTCTAAAGAAGCGTATAAGATGAATAGACCTTATCATTTAACTGTTTATGCTAAAAATAACACTGGTCTTAAGAATATGTTTAAGATTATTTCTTATGCTACTACTGATTATTTCTATAAGACTCCTAGAACACCTAAGAGTTTACTAAAAGAACATAGAGAAGGTCTTATTATTGGTAGTGGATGTGTTCATGGAGAAATATTTGAAGCTGCTAAAAGATCAAGCGATGAAGAGCTTAGAAGCTTAATGGAATTTTATGATTTTATAGAAGTTAATCCACCAAGTATTTGTGATTTCCTTGTTGAAAGTGGTGAAGTATCTTCTAAAGCTGATATATATAGTTTAATTAAGAAAATAGTTGATAATGCAGATCAAGTTAATAAGATGGTAGTTGCCACAGGAGATGTTCATACACTTGATCCAGAAGACAATATTTATAGAGAAATACTTGTTAGAACTAAACAACCTGGTGGGGGACTTCATCCTCTTAATAAGCCTAGTATTAAGACTATACCTAATGCTTATTTAATGACTACTAATGAAATGCTTGAACAGTTTAGTTTTCTAGGTGAAGATAAAGCATTTGAAATTGTAGTTACTAACTCTAATAAGATTGCTGATTCTTTTGAAAATGTAGAAATAGTTAAGCCTGGACTTAATCCACCTAGAATGGAAAATTCAGTTCAAATTATTAAAGATACAGTATATGGTAATGCTCATAGAATATATGGAGATCCACTTCCAGAGATTATTGAGACAAGGCTTGATAAAGAGCTTTCTGGTATTATTAATGGTGGATATGACGTTATTTATTTGATTGCTCAAAGGTTAGTTGAAAACTCTAATGCTCACGGTTATATTGTTGGTAGCCGTGGATCTGTTGGTTCTTCACTTGTTGCTACATTCTGTGGAATTACTGAGGTTAATCCTCTTCCTCCACACTATGTATGTCCAAGCTGTAAAAAATGTTTATTTGAAGTAGATGGAAGAAGCTTAGATTTAGACTATGGTAGTGGATTTGATATGCCAGAGAGAAAATGCGAATGCGGCGCAACTATGAAAAGACAAGGACAAAATATTCCATTTGAAACATTCCTTGGATTTAATGCTGAAAAGACTCCAGATATAGACCTTAACTTCTCTGGTGAATATCAAGCTGAAGCACATAACTACACTAAGGTTCTATTTGGTGAAAAGAATGTTTATAGAGCTGGTACTGTTACTACAGTAGCAGAAAAGACCGCTTATGGTTTTGTTAAAGGTTATGCTGAAGATAAAGGCATAACTATGAGAAAACCTGAAATAGAAAGACTAGCTCAGGGAATAACTGGTATTAAGAGAACAAGTGGACAACACCCTGGTGGTATTATAGTTATACCTGATTATAAAGACGTATTTGATTTTACACCATACCAATATCCTGCAGAGAATACAGAAGCCGCTTGGTATACAACACACTTTGAATTCCATGATATCGAAGAAAATGTACTTAAACTTGATATACTAGGACACGATGATCCAACTGTACTTAAGTATTTATCAGATGATGTAGGTGTTGATATTAATGATATTCCACTAGATGATAGGGGAGTAATAAGTTTATTTAATAGCCCTGAAGCTCTTGGAGTTACTAGAGATCAAATTAATTGTTATTCTGGAACACTAGGTGTACCTGAATTTGGTACAAACTTTACTATAAAGATGCTTGAAGAAATTAAACCAACTAAGTTTGCTGATTTAATTAAAATATCAGGATTATCTCATGGTACTGATGTATGGAATGGTAATGCTCGTGACTTAATATTAGATGGAACTTGTACATTCGATAAAGTTATTGGATGTCGTGACGACATTATGATTTATTTAATAGCAAGAGGTATTGATAAGTCTCAAAGCTTTAAAATGAGTGAGTTTATACGTAAAGGTAAAGTCGCTAAAGATCCTGAAAAATGGGCTGAGTATAAAGAAATCTTAAAAGAATATGAAGTACCAGAGTGGTACATTAAATCTTGTGAAAAGATTAAATATATGTTCCCTAAAGCACACGCAGCTGCATACGTAATTAACGGTTTTAGAGTAGCATGGTTTAAACTATATCATCCAATTTATTACTACAGAGTTTATTTAAGTATAAGAGAAAGTGATTTTGATCTTGAATCTATGATTAAAGGTAAAGCTGTAGTTAAAGAAAGAATAGCTGAGATAGAAGCTAAGGGATTTGATAAATCTAATAAAGAAGATTCACTTCTTTCTAGTCTTAGCATTGCAAATGAAATGCTTGAAAGAGGTTTCTACTTTGCTAATATAAGCATTAAGAATAGTGACGCTACTATGTTTAAAGTAACTGAAGACGGAAAAGGACTTATTCCTCCATTTAGTGCGCTTGACGGAATGGGTGCAATAGCCGCTAATAAGATAGTAGAAGAAAGAAATAAGAATCCTTATGTAAGTATAGAAGACTTACAAAATAGAGGTAAAGTATCTCAAGCTTTAATAGATAAATTAAGAACGCTTGGTGCTTTGGAGGAACTTCCTGAAAGCAGTCAGCTTAGTTTAGATTTATTTGGATAGAAAGACTAAATAACTTTAGTTTTTCTTTTTTATAGACTTGTATTTATTATTTAATTTGGTTATAATATATAGTATAAGAATAGAAAGAGGCGGGCAAGAATGAAAGAATTCGATTTTGAGAAAATACCTATAGTCGAAATTGCCAATGATATCATTATCGATGCCGTTAATAAAGGAGCGTCAGATATTCACTTTGACCCTAGTCAAGATAACTTAAAGATTAGGTTCAGAATAGATGGTATCTTGTATGACTATGGTATGGTGCCAGATAAATATAAGAGAAACATGATAAGCCGTATTAAAATGATTGCTGGTATGAATATCATGGAAACTCGTCTACCTCAAGATGGTGCTATCAAAAGTAAAATTGGTGATAAATTACTAGACCTTCGTGTATCTACATTACCAACTAACAATGCTGAAAAAATCGTTATTCGTATTCTAGATTATTCTATGAGTCTTGCCGGTCTTGATAATCTAGGTTTCTCTCCAGAATCTATGGAGAAAATTAATAAACTTTTAAAACTTCCTAACGGTATCATCCTTGTTACAGGTGCTACTGGTTCAGGTAAATCTACAACTTTATATTCTATGCTTCAAAAGTTGAATACTGAGAGTGTTAATATTATTACTGTTGAAGACCCAATAGAAATGGATATTCAAGGTATTAACCAAGTACAAGTTCAAAGTGAGATAGGACTTGACTTTGCTACTGTACTTAGAAGTATTTTAAGACAAGACCCTAACATCATAATGATAGGTGAGATAAGAGACGATGAAACTGCGAGAATCGCTGTTCGTGCTTCTATTACTGGACACCTTGTATTTTCAACACTACATACTAATAACTCATTAAATACAATTGAGCGTATGACAGATATGGATGTTGAAAGATATTTACTTGGAAGCTCACTAGAAGGAATTATATCTCAAAGCCTTGCTAGAAAAGTATGTCCTCATTGTAGAAAGAAGAGACCTACAACTGATTTTGAAAAAAATGTATTTAAAACTATATTAGGAAAAGATGTTCCTGAAATGTATGTTGCTAATAAAGAAGGATGTCAAATGTGCTCTAAGGGGTATAAAGGAAGAATAGCAATACTAGAAGTACTTGTTCTTAGTGATGAAATCAAAGATGCTATTACTGCTAATACTCCTAAACATGAACTTAGAGAGCTTGTTTATACAGGTGATGTTGTAACACTTCTTCAAGATGGTTTAAATAAAGTATTACTTGGTGAAACTACACTAGAAGAAATCTTAAAAATAATTGATCTAGAAAATGACGTTACTTCTTATCATGATGATAACTTAAAATCTAATATGATGATGGCTCAAAGAATTAATAAAGAAGAAGAAAATAAAAAGATAGAAGAAGAAGCAAAAGAAGAAGTTATCGAAGTACTTAAATTAAAGGCTGAAGAAGAACAAGATAAAGCTAGAGAAGCTAAACAATTTGCTATTAATGATAAGCCAATTGAGACTAATAGTTTTAATACTAATTTTGATAAATTTAACTTCTAAAAAGAGCAAAAAACTTGCTCTTTTTTGTTTACTAAATATTAAAAATGTTATATCATTAATTTAAGGTGGAGGGTACGATGATGAAGAGAGGTTTTACTTTAGTTGAAATGGTTATTACTATACTACTTTTAGCGCTTTTAGGGGTAATGCTAGGAAATAGAATAGTTAATTCAAATAATAAGTCAAAAGAAAGACTTTATAATGCTAAAATTGAGGTAGCTTTATCTGCTGCTAAAAAGTATGGATATGATCATTTAGATGATCTTAGTTCAACTACTTGTGAAGATATTGATATTAGAAGACTAATAACTCTTGAGTATTTAGAAAGTGATGATAACAGTGCTTATGAGTTTAAGAATCCTATAGATAATAGTTCTCTTACAAGCACTATTATATGTATTAAATATATAGGTGGTGCTGTGGAGGCCACTTTAAAATAATGAATTATATTGATAAATTTATCTCTTATTTAGAAAGTGAAAAGAACTATTCAAATCATACTTCTATAAGTTATAGAGAAGATTTGGAAGAATTCTATTCTTTTATTAATAAAGATTTAAGTAAAGTTACTAAAGATGATATTAAGAAGTATCTTTCTTTATTATTGTCTAAAAACGATAAAAACTCTACTGTGTCAAGGCATATAAGTACACTAAAGAGTTTTTATAAGTACTTGAAGCTTAAAAAAATTATTGGTGTTAATCCATGCGCTAGTATTAAATATCCTAAGAAAGAAAAAGCTCTACCTAAATTTATTCCTTATAATGAATTAATTGAGATATTAAAAGCTAGTACTAATAGAAATTTTGCTATTAGAAATAATCTAATAATTGAACTTATGTATTCTACAGGTGTCAGAGTTAGTGAACTTGTTAATATTAAAATAAGTGATATTGATTTTAATGCTAGAAGAATAAGAATTATGGGTAAAGGTTCTTATGAAAGATTTGTTTATTTTGGAGAGTATACTTTAGATGCTTTAAATACTTATATTAATAGTTTAAGAAAAGAAATGCTTAAAGAAAAGAAATGTGATTATTTAATTCTAAATAAGTATGGAGGTAAAATTACAACAAGAGGTATAGCAGATATAATTGATGAAATAATAAAAGATGCAAGTTTGGATATAAAGGTAAGTCCTCACGTTTTAAGACATACATTCGCAACGCATCTTTTAGATAATGGATGTGACTTAAGAAGTGTTCAAGAGCTTTTAGGACATAAGAGTATAAACTCTACTGAAGTGTATACTCATGTAACTAGTGAAAGACTAAAAAGTGTATACTTTAAGAGTCATCCAAGAGGGAGGGTAAAATGAGTAAATTATGGTTTAAATATGGTGCTATGAACTGTGGTAAAACAACTAAGCTTTTACAAGAAGCACATAACTATGAAGAAAGAGGAATGAAAGTTCTCATTATGAAACCTGCTATTGACAAAAAAGCAGGAGATAAAATATCTAGTAGACTTGGAATTGAAAGAAAAGTAGATATATTAATCGAACGTAAAGATAGTGTAAAAGAAGTGCTAAATAAATTGCCTTTGGAAGAATATTCTTGTATATTAGTAGATGAGGCACAATTCTTAAGCGAAGAACAAGTCTTTGATTTGTATGTTATTACAAAAACAAAGAATATTCCTGTAATGTGTTATGGCCTTAAAACTGACTTTAAAACTAATTTCTTTCCTGGTAGTAAAAGACTATTTGAACTTGCAGATGATTTTGAAAGACTCAAAACAATATGTTCTTGTGGAAGATTAGCTAACTTTAATGCTAGAAAAGTAAATGGTAAGTTTGTTAGTGAAGGAGAACAAGTTGCAATTGATGGAATAGATGCACAATATGAAAGTATATGTGGAACTTGTTATTTAAAAGAAGTGTTAAATATAGAATTTGGAGGAGAAAAAGATGAATAAGAAATATGTTTACTTATTTACTGAAGGTAACGCTAATATGCGTGAACTTTTAGGTGGTAAAGGTGCTAACCTTGCTGAAATGACTAATATTGGTCTTCCAGTACCACAAGGATTTACTATCACTACTGAGGCTTGTACTAAGTACTATGAAGATGGTAGAGAAATAAATCCAGAAATAATGGCTGAAATCAATACTTATATTGATAAGCTAGAAGAAATAACTGGTAAGAAATTTGGAGATAAAGAAAATCCTCTTTTAGTATCAGTAAGAAGTGGAGCTAGAGCTTCAATGCCTGGCATGATGGATACTATACTTAACCTAGGTCTTAATGAAGAAGTAGTAGAAGTATTAGCAGAGAAATCAAATAACCCAAGATGGGCATGGGACTGCTATAGAAGATTCATTCAAATGTATTCTGACGTCGT
>JAEEZR010000041.1 GCA_016292035.1 Caryophanales bacterium | reverse complement strand
GGGATTTTACCTACCGCATATAATTTTTCTTGATATAGAATTGTTAATGGGAAAAAGTCTGCAGTTGAAACATTATCACTCATTACAGCTGTTGATAAGATAACTGTATCTTCATATCTTACAAGTACTGCACCTTTAGCTTGTTTAGCTAGTTCTCCTGTTTCTACTACTAATTTTTTTCCTAAGAATTCATATTCAAATACTCTTTTCATTTTTTACTTCCCTTCTACCTATTTTTAAACAAAAAGAGACACTTAAAAATAAGTGCCTACTTTCTTAATCCTAATTTTTCTATTAGTTCACGATATCTAACAACGTCAGTACGTTTTAAATATGCTAGTAAACTTTTTCTTTTACCTACTTTTTGTAAAAGACCTCTTTTAGAATGGAAATCATGAATGTGTTCTTTTAAGTGTTCAGTAAGTTCAGCTATTTCTTCAGTAAGGATAGCAACTTGTACTTCTACAGAACCTGTATCATTTTTTCCTCTTCCATATTCTTTAACTAATGATTCTTTTCTTTCTTTAGTTAATGCCATTTTTAATCTCTCCTTTCATTTTAATATCCGTTTAATCTTAGTAAGAATTTTGGAGAAAAGTCCAAACCAAGATAAAACTTACTTCTTAATTATATTCTAAAGAGTAAAAAAATGCAAGTACTTTATTTCTTTATGAATGGGAATTTATTAATTAAAAAATATCTATATTCTGGGTGATTAGTAGCTTCATCATATTCTTTTTGAATAGTTTTAATTAGCCAATCTTTTTTTGTTTTAATAAAGTCTTCATATTTTACTAAAGCAATAGTTCCTTTTCTTACTTCTTCCATTATTGCTTCATATGCATCGCTAACATATTCATAATCTACCACTTTCACTTTTTCATTTGTAGTAAATGCAAAAGGAATATCATTTTGTTTTTCTATTTTGTCTACTTCTTCAACTTTGTATATGTATCCACTTACTCCTTTATAAGTTTCATATGTAGCATTTTTATAATACTCTTGTATTTCAAGTATTCCATCTTTAGTAAAACCATATGAAGCCCATTTACTCCAAATACCATTATATTCAAAGTTATTCTCTTTACAGAACTTTTCAACTGCATTGCTTAAATATACTAGTACATTCTCTTTTTTATTTGAAAAATAAACTAAAGGCTTATTATGATTGGATACTCTGGGTTCTAATACTTTGATACCTTTAGTTTGTGTTGCATGATAATACATAGACTCATCCCCTAGCCTTATTATATCATAATATTCTATTATAAACTTATTTTCTCTTTTGCATATAAGAATGCCAATCGCCTTATCATTGTTTATTTCATTATAATAGTTCATTTTTACTCCTCAAATTAATAAAGGCTATTACATAGAGTAATAGCCTATTTGTTAACAAGAAATGTTGTGCACTAATCTATATACAGTTGATCCAACTCTTCTTGATATATCATATATTATAGACACTGCTTTAGTAACAGCGTTTAGTAGTGTTGGAGAAAAAGATATTCCTCCTACTACATTTATTAATTCATTCTTTTCCATTTTTCTCCTTTCATAATTATTTTCTACAAGCTATTGGATTTTTATATCCATCTAGAAATCCTAGTATGAATGTAATAACTGACCCTACTATTCCGCATATTGCGCCTAGTGATATGCCACCTACTACATTAGTTAATTCTTCTTTTGTCATTACTACTCCTTTCTATGTTTATTATTCTTTCAAATAACTCCTTTACTTCATTTTTATGGGATACATATATAATAGTTTTATCTTCATATTCCTTTAGAATATCTTTTACTATTTGCTTTTCCATATTAATGTCTACTTCGCTTAGGGCTTCATCTATTACTAAGTAATTACTTTCTTTTAGAAGAGCCCTTGCTAGAATTATTCTTTGTTTTTCGCCTCCACTTAAATTAAAGCCACCTTCTTCTATTAAAAAGTCTTCTTTTAGTTTTCTTGTTTTTATTATTTCATCTATTTTACATATTCTTTTTACTTTATTTATTTTATCTTTATCTATGTTTCTTCCAAGTAATAAATTGTTTTCTAAAGTATCTGAAAATATAAGTTCATGTTGCCCGATATAGGTGAAACTATTATTAATGCTTCTTGTAGATATGTCTTTTAAATTTTCATTATTAATATAAATATTACCTTCATATAAACTTTTATATTTCATTATTATTCTTAGTAGTGTGCTTTTGCCTGAACCACTTTCTCCTTCTATAAATACTTTGTCTTTATCTTTTATAGTAATATTTATATTTTTAAGTATATCTATATAGTGATTAGAGTATTTTAATTTTTCTACCTTTATAGGTCCTTTTAGATTTTTTGTTTTGTTTTCTATTTTTTTATTTACTAATATACCATTTATCTTTTCTACATTAGTAAGTGAATAAGATATTTCAGGGATTTTATTTAGTATGGTTTTTATAGATTCGCATAGGTAACTATATAGCATATATATAAGCATTATATCTGAAGCGTTAATTATGTTCTTGCTAGAGAGATACACGCTTATAAGTATGAGTAAACCTATGCTTATATCATTTATATTGTTTTTTAAGAAGTGTTCACTTGTGTTTATTATTCCTAGTTTTTTGGTTAGAGTTGTTAATGTTTTATAGCACGAGTTAATAACTTTTAGTCTTTCTTCTTTGATGTTTAGATTAGTTATGGACTCGACTGCTTCAATTGATTCAACCATGTTTTTTGTATATAGTCCCTTTGCTTCAGTTATCATTCTTATTCTTCGTATATAAGTATCTTTATAGAATATTGTTACTAGTACATATAAAAACATGAATACTATACTTACTAAAAATAGTAGTTTATTAGTTATAAACATTAGTATTAAAGAAAAAACAATTAATAAAATATTCACAAATATGTTAGATGATAAGTCTATTATAAGATCTTTTAATAAGTCCAAATCATTTACACGAGTAATGATTTCACCGGTAGTTTTATTTTTATAGTATTCTGGCGGGAGCGATAATAAATCATCAGATACTTCATTCATTATATTTATATCTAAGTTTGTTTTTAGTTTTATAGTGTTTATATTTCTTAATAAGTCTATTATATTTTTTATTATTATAAATACTATTAGTGATAATATTAACTTCATAACGTTATTTACTATACTTAAGTCTAGTAAATACTTGTATATAGCTATTTGCATTATGCTCATTATAAATATAATAGTTGATAGCACTGAAAGAGATATTATTATTTTCTTATCTTTTAATATTAACTTTATTATCTTTTTTAATAGTCTATTTTCTTTTGCTTCTATAGGAAGCTCTTTTACTTTAGAAAATAGCAGTGCTGTTTGTAGATAATCTTTTTTGAACTCTTCTTTATTAATTTTTACAAAGCCTATAGCTGGATCCATTACTATTACTTTGTCTTTTGAAAATCCATATACAGCTACAAAATGATAATAGCCTTCTTTCTTAATATGTGCGATTAAAGGAAAGATGTTCTTCTCCTCTTTCATTTGCTCAAGACTCATCTTTTTCCCTATTGCATCAAATCCAAGAGAGTTAGCAGCTAATATGATGTCATATGCGTTTGTGCCCATTTTATCAGTTTTAGTTATTCTTCTTAAATCTTCTAGTGGCATATATCCACCATAGTATTTAATGATAGAGCTTAGTGCGGCTGGTGCACAATCACTTTTTCCTTCTTGAAGGCTTACATACCTCTTGTTCATCATTATCCCTCCTAATAACTTTATACGAAGAAAAATGTACTTGCACTTTTTTTATTTTCATTTTACATATTTTTAACGTAGTCCTAATGTAAATATTATAATAATTTTTTATAAATAAGTACTTGATTATATACCGATTATGTTGTATAATTCTTTTTGTCAGTGAGATATGTCTCCGTAGCTCAGCTGGATAGAGCAACGGCCTTCTAAGCCGTCGGTCGAACGTTCGAATCGTTTCGGAGACGCCACTTATAAAAATAAACTCTAACATTGTTAGAGTTTTTTTGTTATTAAAATTTAGTTATTTCTCTATCATCTACATAGAATACTACTTCTTTTACATCATAGTTTTCTTTTATACTTTTACCTATTGTGTATACCACTTCTTCTAATATACTTTGATCATATATAGAGTCAAATATTTTATCATTAAATGTTAGGTTTATTGATTCTGTTTCTATTTCATATTTTTTTAGTATTGCCTTATTATTTAAATAGCTATTTAAATTGCTTTGATATAGAGGACTACTTTTTAGTTCATTTATTATTAATACTATTTTTTCTTCATTATTGTTTGTTACTTTTGTTACTGGAACATAATACTTTTCTTCTTCTCCTGCTAGAAAATATATAGTTGTTTTAGTTAAGTTATTTATATCACTTATATCATAGTCTTTATTTATTCCATAAGTTCTATCTAAGATTTTAGGTAATAATTTTCTTGAGTGAGGAAGTCTTGTTAAATCCTCTCCATCTACTTTTATTATTACCTTTTTTATCTCTTTTTCACTTGTTATTGTATAAACTATTTCTTCTATTAGTTTTTCTTCATCTTTTTCTTTTACATTTAATAGTTCTTTAGAGAAGTCTATAGTACATAATTCATCATTTACTGTTAAGCTATTAATCTTAGTGTTTTTTGGAAATAGTGAAGTAAATCCCTTTGGTAAATTATTTTGATTTATAAGGCTGCTTATTTTTTCTTTAATACTTTTGTCTATTTCTTTTTCTTTTATTTCTATGTTTATTTGTGATAAATAATTATTATTATCTAGCAAGTATACTTCTTTTAAATCATTTTCATCTATATAAGTAATTTCTTTATTTGTTTTTATCTCTTTAGTTGGAAATAAATATATTAATAGTAATAATAATAACGTTGCTGAACTAACACCTAGCTTCTTTAATATTTGTTTTTTTATCACTTTTACACCTCAGTTAATTATATTTATTTATATAATAAAAATGACTTATATAAGTCATTTAAAGTGATATTTCATTTAGTTTAAGAAGCTCTATTACTGCACCTGTTCTTGCTTTTACTTCTAGTTTTTGCATTACATTTGAAATATGGTTTCGTACAGTTTTTTCACTTATTTGTAATTTTTTTGATATTTCTTTAGTTGTATAGTTTTTTACTAATAAGCTAAAGACTTCTTTTTCTCTTGTTGTTAATACTTTTTTATTCATGTTTACATCTCCTCATAATATTTTATGAGGATTTTATTTTTATGATAATTTTATTCAAATTCTACTGTTATATATACTTTTTCTTCATATTCTTCAGCTACACATCTCATTATATTGTTAGCTAACGTTTTATCATGTTCTTTTGAATTAATTATTACTTTGACACTATCTTTAGTAATTTCTACAACACTTTTTATTCCAAATGTAGTTTCTATTTTTTCTTCTAGTATTTCTTCTTTTGATATATTTAAATTGAGTACTTTTAAATCTTCATATGCTTCGTTTTTTTCTTCTATTGATGATGTTTCATTTGTTATTATATTTTCTAGAGTTTCTTTTTCTTCTTCTTTCTTTTCTTCTTTTTTTGCTTTCATTGCTACTAAGGAATCTAACTCACTTATTTTTATGTCTACTTCTTTTTCTATATCAGTGCTTTCTATTTTTGTCTTTAATAGATCACTAGGCATGGTTACATAATATACTCCTAGTATTAGAGTTAGAGATAAGAGTGTTAAAAACCACATACTTTGTTTATTTATCATAATAGCCTCCTAGAAAAATATATGTAGCTTATTTTTTATTATGAATTAAAAAAAAGCGAATAATTCGCTTTTTATGCTCTGCTACTATATTTACCATCAGAAGTAGTTATTATTATTTCTTCTCCTTCTTCAATAAATAGAGGTACTTTAACTGTATATCCAGTTTCTATTTTAGCATCTTTCATGGCACCACTTGTTGTATTTCCTTTAACAGCCATTTCAGTTTCAATTACTTTATAGCTTATTTTTTCAGGAAGAGTTACACCAATGATTTCACCATTAAAGTTCATCATTTCAACTGTTAAACCTTCTTTTAAGAATTTAGCTTCATCTTGAAGTTGATTAGCATTTAATTCAACTTGTTCATAACTTTCATTATCCATGAATACATATGAATCACCTTGATTATATAAATAGCTCATGTTTCTTTTTTCAACTTGTGCTTTTTCTAGTTTAATACCTGCGTTGAAAGTTATTTCTTGAGTAGTTCCAGCTCTTAAGTTTTTAAGTTTAGTTCTTACGAAAGCTGAACCTTTACCTGGTTTTACATGTTGAAATTCTACTACTTGGTATACATTACCTTCGTAGAATATAGTCATACCGTTTTTAATATCATTAACGTTAAACATTTACTTAAGCCGCCTTTCTTTCTTTATGCATTGTTGTTTTGTTACATCTTGGACAATGTTTTTTTATTTCAAGTTTACCATCTGTATTTTTAATATTTTTGCTAGTTAAATAATTTATTTCTTTACAAACTGTGCATTGTAATGCAACGCCTTCTCTATTTTCTTTCTTTGCCATTTTTGCACCTCCTTAAAAATCCTTTTGTATTATATCAAAATATTCACTCTTTAACAAGTTTTTTATTTATTCTTTAGATATTCTTTGCATAGCTTATCAAAGTCATCTATTAATTCTTGTACTTCTTCCATTGTTTTTACCCTTGCACCTGAACTATATATATGTCCTCCACCATTATATTTAGCGGCTAGTTCATTAATAACTGGGCCTCTACTTCTTATGCTTATTTTAAAGATATCATTTTTTTCATCTTTAGTTACAAATAACCATACTAGGAAGTCTTCTACAAATGAATAGTCATTTATCATATTAGAAGCTCCTGCAGGATCAGCATTAAATGATGAAACTATATCATTTTCTATTATTATATATGCTAATTTATTTTTAGTAATTTTTAGGTTGTTGTCTATATATCCCATTAGTCTTATATCACTTATTGGTCTCATATAAATAGATTCATATATTCCTTGTAAATCTAGTTTGTATTTTTTTATTAGATCAGCAACTTTATATAATAAATTTGCATTTACTGGGTTAAATAAGAATCTATTAGAGTCACTTATTATACCGATTAGTAATGTCTTTGCTACTGATTCATTCATCATTAGTCTTGTATTGTTTATTAAATCTAATAATATTTCACAAGCACTGCAAGAAGATGTATCAATGTATTCAATTCCATTAAAGCTTTCAATAAATGGATGATGATCTATCTTTATTACATTTTTATATTTATCTATTGCTAGTCCATCTACTCTAGCCATATTGGGAACATCTACTGCAATTATTAGTGAATTATCATATGATATATCATCTTCTATTTTATCTAGTTTTCCAATATATTTAAATTTAGATACGGACTGACCTATAGCATATACTTTCTTTTCAGGGAATGTTAATCTAATAGAGTCTCTTAAAGCAATTTGACTACCTATAGCATCAGGATCTGGTCCTATATGTCTTACTATATAGATACTATTAAACTTTCTTATTTCACTATATATTTTCTTTAAAAACTCTTTATTCATTTTTTACTTCTTTCTATTCTTAGATACATAAATTATAAGTATCTCTTGCTATCATTAATTCTTCGTTTGTTGGAAGAACATATACAGGAACTACACTTTCAGGTGAAGTTATTATTCCTTCATGAATTTCTTTAAATCCAGCTATTTTATTATTAACTTCTACGTTTAGTTTAAGTCCTAAACATGATAGTTTATTAATTACATCAGCTCTGAATTCGCTTCCGTTTTCACCAACACCTGCAGTAAATACTATTGCATCTACTTTTCCTTCTAGTTCTACAAAGTATTGTGCAATATATTTAGCTACTCTGTCATTATACATTCTTTGTGCTAGTAGAGCATTTTCTTCTCCTCTTAGAGCTGCTTGTTCTACGTCTCTACTATCACTGAATCCACATACTCCAAGATATCCACTTTTCTTATTTAAATCATTTGTTATTTCAGATACGTCTTTACCTGATTCTTTAGATACATATTCAATGATACTAGGATCAATTGAACCACTTCTAGTTCCCATCATAATTCCATCTAATGGTGTTAGTCCCATTGTAGTGTCATAGCATTTTCCATCTTTAATAGCAGATAAGCTTCCACCACTACCAATGTGAGCTATTATTAAATTACAATTTTCTTTATTTAATATATGTTTCATTTCTTCAGTTATATATTTATGACTAGTTCCATGGAAACCATATTTTCTTACACCATATTTTTCATACCACTGCATAGGTACTGGATACATATAATTATATTTAGGCATTGTTTGATGGAATGCTGTGTCATAAACAGCTACCATAGGTACTCCAGGAAGTGCTTTTTTCATAGCTTCAATTCCTGCTAAGTTACCAGGATGGTGAAGTGGACCTAATTTAGTTAAATCCTTTATACTTTTAACTACTTCATCGTCAATTAATACAGATGTAGAATATTTTTCTCCACCGTGTAGTACTCTATGACCTATTCCTTTTATTTCATCTAAGCTTTCAACAGCGTGATGTCTAATTAATTCATCAAGCATAACAGCAACTGCTTCAGTATGATTCTTAAGATCTTTTTCTCCTCTTATTTTTTCTCCATTTATTTTAGTATTCCAGAAGCTTCCTTCTATTCCTACTTTTTCAATATAACCACTTATAATAACTTTTTCTTCAGGCATTTCATAAAGTTGAAACTTTAATGAAGAAGATCCTGCATTTACACATAATATTTTCATTTCATTCCTTCTTTCATTGTAATTATACCAAAAAGAGTTATTTTTTCATAGAAAAAAGTGTTTATAAAACACTTTTCTTTGACATTTTATTTATTATTTTGTCTTTTGGTTGTTTTTTCTAGTGGATTTACTTCTTCTTTTACTAGTTCATAGTCACTAGTCGCATTCATATTATCACCTATTATATTGTATGAAAAAAAGATATATTTATTACAATATATCTTCTTCTTTGTTTTCCTTTTCATCAGTTATTATAATCATATCTTTAAGTGCATTATTAAGTAATTCTTCATTTAGTTTTTCTTCTTCACTTTTAGCATACATTAAATTAGGATTAATAACTGGATGTTTAGGTACAAATATAGTGCAGCAGTCTTCGTAAGGCTTGATGCTTGTTTCATATGTTCCTATTTCATTTGCTATTTTAATTATTTCTAGTTTATCAAATGAAGCTAGTGGCCTAATAATTGGGAATGATGTTACTTCATTTACTACTTTTATGCTAGTAAGTGTTTGACTAGCTACTTGCCCTATACTTTCACCATTAAAAATGGCATTAGCTTTTATTTTAATAGCTAATCTAGTTGCTATTTTATACATCTTTCTTCTCATTAGTGTTATTAAATAGTCATTATCGGTATTCCTATATATATCTTCTTGTATTTTAGTAAAGTTTATTATATATAATTTACCACTATTGCCAAACTTTTTTAATGTGTTTTTAAGATCTATTACTTTTTGTCTAGCTTCTAAGCTAGTGTGAGGTAAACTCTCAAAATATATAAAGTCTAGTTTAACTCCTCTTTTTAGAGCCATGTAACCTGCAACTACACTATCTATTCCACCACTTAACATAAGTAGTCCTTTGCCTAGAGTTCCAACAGGATATCCTCCTTTACCAGAAACTCCCTTTGAATAGACATATACTCCTTCTCTTCTTATTTCTACATTTATAAGTGTTTGAGGGTTATTTACATCCACTTTAAGGTTCTTTACATTCTTAAGTAAATAGGCTCCTACTTTTCTAGATACTTCCATACTAGGAGTTTCATAAGTTTTATCACTTCTATTAGTATCTACTTTAAATGTTACTCCTTCATCTATAACATTTGAAGCTAGCTTATATATATTATCTAAGTCTCTATTTTCATCAAATAAACATTTTACTATTTCGTGTATGCCAAATATATTAGATAGTCTATCTATTACTTCGTCTACTTTATTTGTTTCTATAAACATTCTATAGTAATCTTTAGTTATTGTTATATTTAAATCACTTAAAGCATTTTCAATATTTTTTGTTAGTGTATTTATGAAGAAATTTCTGTTATCTTTCTTTGTTGTTAACTCTCCATATTTAATCATTATTATTTCTTTCATATATACTCCTATTTAAGTAGTAAACCTTTATAAGTTTCTTTAAATGCCTTTAAAAACGCATCTATTTCTTCTCTTGTTGTTTGATAACTTATACTTACTCTTATACTTGTTGTTGATATACTTTTATCATTGTATATAGCTTTAAGAGAAGAACTTTCTTCATTAGAAGAACAAGCAGTAGTTGTGCTTATATATATTTCATATTTTTCTAATGCTCTTACGAATGTTTCGCTTTTTATTTTTAATAGACTTAAGTTAAAGATATGAGGAACACATAAGTTACTAGAGTTTATATGTAAATCCATTCCTTCTAATCCTTCTCTTAATCTTTTATTTAAGCTTTCTACTTTTTTATTATTTTCTTCTAGGTTTTCTAAAGATAAACGCATTGCTTTTGCAAAAGATGTTATTAATGGAAGAGCTGGAGTTCCTCCTCTAAATGGACAGTTTTCTGTTAATCCATATATTAGTGGTTCTATATCAATGTTTGATCTTTTATAAAGCATGCCTATTCCTTTAGGAGCATATATTTTATGTGCTGAAAATGAAGCTAAATCAACATCATTTAGATTTATTTTTATTTTTCCTAGAGCTTGAGTCATATCACTATGGAAAACTGTTAATTTATTTTTCTTATTTATTATTTGCCTTATTGTTTTTAGAGGCGCTTTTATTCCAGTTTCAGAGTTAACTGCACATATGCTTACTAATATAGTATCTTCTCTTACTAAATTTTCTAGGGCATTTAAATCTATTGAACCATCTTTTAATAGTGGTACATAGCTTATTTCATAGCCTTTAGTTTCAAGAAAGTCCATTACTTCAAGTACGCTTTTATGTTCTAGATGAGTAGTTATTATATGCTTACCTCTGTTTTGATATCTAAAAGCTATTCCTTTAATAGCTGTAGTATTACTTTCACTTGCACCTGATGTGTATATTATTTCATTAGGCTTTATTTCTAAAAGATTGGCTATTTGTTTAGTAGCTTTAAGCATTAGTTCCTTACTTTTTACTCCAAAGTTATGTATTGAGTTAGCATTAGCATAGTATTCTCTAGTTGTTTTATTAAATGAGTCTAGTACTTCTGGAAGCACTGGAGTTGTAGCACTATAGTCTAAATAAATCATATATTCACCTACATTTCTTGAATTACTGTTAAAAGTACTGGTTTACTTTCTGTTTTCTTGTATATTAGTGAGCCTATTTCGTCTCTCATATCGCTTCTTATTTTTGTATAATCAGCATATTTAGAATCATGTGTATTATTTTTGATTATTTCTACACTCTTTGTTTTTATTTCTTCTAGTAGATCATTACTTTCTTTGTTATATATGAATCCTTTTGTTATTACTTCTGGACCATTTAATATCTTTTTAGTTTTCTTATCAACAGTAGCGCTTATTAATATAAGTCCATTGTTACCTAGCATTTCTCTATCTTTGATAACAGGTTCTCCTACATCATTAATACTCTTACCGTCAATTAATGTTTCATTAACATCTATATGTTTATTTGTTAATTTAAGTTCACCATTTTCTATTTCTATTACATCACCGTTTTCTTTAAGAAGTATATTTTCTTTTGGAATACCTACCTCTTCTGCTAGATTAGCATTTCTTACTTGATAGCGGTACTCACCTTTTATTGGCATATAGTATTTAGGATTAAATAATTTCATCATAAGCATTAAGTCTTCACTAGATGCATGAAGTCTAACACTTTTGCTTTTAGGTACTTCATATATAGTAGCACCTTTTATAGCTATATCATTTTTTAGATGTACTAAAGTAAGTTCAATTGCTTCATAAGTAGGATCAGCAAAGCATATAGAGTCTTCACTAGTAATTTGTACATATTTATCTTGACCATTTACCATTCTAGATAAATTGTTATAAGGCATTTCTCTATCGTTGTTTACAAGTATTATAGAGTTCTTGTCTCTTAGATTAGATAAATCACCTATTACATTTTTATCTACTTTTAAATATCCTTCTTTGATTGCCATATCAACTATTGATTGAAGGTATTTGCCCATTATAACAGCTTTTCTTCCAGTTCCTTTAATAGCGTCAAAGATACTTTGCATGTTTAGTATATGAAGAGGTAGTACGCTAAATACTATTCTTCCTTCTGATTTATCTACTACATCTTTAAAGTATTTATCTAATTTATGATTAGGAGAAGTATACCCTTCTTTCTCTGAGAATACGCTTTCATTCATTAAAAGAAGTACACCTTGTTTACCTATATAAGCTAGTTTACCAAGGTCAGTATCATAGTCTCCTTTCATAGTAGGGTCTACTACATAGTCACCCATATAAATAATTGATCCTTCTTCAACGTTAATAGAGAATCCAACAGTTTCAGGTGCACTGTGAGAAAGACTAAATGGGAAAACACTGAATTCTTTAAAGTCTATTCTTCTATGTGCTTTTATTACGTGCATGTTTTTAATAGTTACTCCTGCTTCTTCACATTCAATATTTATTACTTTAGAAGCATAGTTAGTTGCAAATACATGAAGTTCTGGGATAGCTGTTATAAGATCAGTTAAAGCTCCCATGTTTTCATAGTGAGCATGACTAATAAAAACGCCTACTATTCTTTTTTTATTTTGAATTAAATAACTAAAATCAGGAATTACATAGTCTACACCATACATTTTTTCTGATGCATATTTTAGACCACAGTCAAAAATTAGTAGTCTATCATTTATATCTACTACATACATGTTTTTACCATTTTCGTTTAATCCACCTAAACTAAAAACTTTTATTTTACTCATAAAAATCATTCCTTTCTGCAAAATTTTAATTGATTAATAATTAATTGTTATAAAAGTTCTCATTTGCTTATATATTTTAACACGAAAGTGGATTTTTATCAACAGTTTATAATTATTCACAAATATATTCAATTTATTATTTGTAAATTTGAAAATTAAGCAAAGAAAAAACGTACAATATTGTACGTTTTATTATAGCCAAACTCCGTAGTATATAGCAGCCATTCCTAATATGAATCCTACTATCCAGAACATCTTAACGATGTCTTGTTCATTCCATCCCATTGCTTCAAAATGGTGATGAAGTGGCGCCATTAAGAATAGTTTTTTATTAAATTTAATTATACTTATCATCTGGAAGAAACTTGATAGTGTTTCTACTATAAATACTCCTCCAATTATTGCTAGAGATAATTCGTGTTTAGTTAGTATTGCTACTGCAGCTAAAGTTGCACCTAGTCCAAGTGAACCAGTATCTCCCATGAATACTTTTGCTGGGTGAGAATTGTATACTAGGAAGCCAAGTAGTGCTCCTACTAGTACAAAGCAGAATATTGCTATTTCTTGATATCCTTTTACCCATGATGTACCCCAAGATATAATACCAAATGATAAAAATGCGATTGCAGATAGTCCACCTGCTAATCCATCTTCTCCATCTGTTATGTTTACTGCATTAGATGATCCTACTAAAAGGAATAATATGAATAGTCCATAGAACCATTTTAAATCCCAGTCAATTCCAAGAGAAGTTATAATTAAATGAGTACTTCCACCATCTTTCATATAAATGTAGAAGAACACTACCGCTATTAACACTTGCGCTATTAATTTTTGCATTACTGATAGTCCTTCATTATCGTGTCTCTTAATTTTTAATAAGTCATCTACAAATCCAAGTATACTGTATGAAATAAATACAAATAATACTATTATAATCGAACTAGATAGTTCTAAGCTTCCTCTTATATATAGGAATAACATAGTTATTATTACTGGAATTATAAATATTAATCCACCAATTGTAGGGGTTCCTTCTTTTAATAAATGTCTTTCTGTTATATATCTACTAATATTTTGTCTAAAATTAATCTTTTTTAATACAGGTAATAGGAATAGACCTACTACTACTGCTAATACAAAAGCTATTGTTAAACCAAGTATTGACTTTGCTAATATAAGCATATTATCACTCCTCTTATTTCATTATATATGTCTTTTAGTAAAATATCAAATCACTTTTTTAATTTAACAATAGTTTTACACTACTTCCTTCTTTAACTCTACTTCCTGGTGAAGGGTTCATTTCTTCAATATTATCTCCTTTTCCTACTGTTTCTATTTGCAAATTTAGGAGTTTTTTCTTAGCTTCTTTTATAGAAAGACCTCTTACATCTTCTAGAGTTACATATTTAGTATCTAAGTATGTATATTCTTTTGGAAGACCAGTATTATCTTCTTTTAAGCTATATAAACTTATTATAGTTTCAAATATATTTTTAGCTATAGGTGCTGCTGCAGTTCCACCATATTGCACTACGTTTTTAGCATTATCTAGAGCTACATATACAACATATTTTGGATCATTAGCAGGCATGAAGCCTATGAACGAAAGAATATAATTACCTACCATATATCTTCCATCTATTCCTACTTTCTGAGCCGTTCCCGTTTTTCCCCCTATTCTATAGCCTTCTACATAAGCGTTATGTCCACTTCCTTTTGCTACTACGCTTTCTAGTGCATATCTAACTAACGATGATGTTTCGTTTGTTATTATGTTGTTTCTTTTGACTGATGGCTTTACAGTTTTAATTACATTTCCTTTACTGCTATTTATTTCTTTTAATATATGTGGATAATATAATGTTCCACCATTAATAGCAGCACTTACTGCAGTAACCTGTTGAATAGCAGTTACTGATACTCCTTGTCCAAAGCTTGTTGTAGCTAGTTCAACAGGGCCTATTTTATTTTTGTTAAATAGTATTCCCTTTGCTTCCCCATTTAAATCAATTCCTGTTTTACTTCCAAATCCAAACATATTTATATAGTTAAATAATAAGTCTTTCCCTAGTTTTTGACCCATTACAACAAATCCTGGGTTACATGAGTTTTCTACTACTTCCAAAAATGTTTCTTGTCCATGTCCTTTATGTTTCCAGCAATGAAGAGTGGCTCCTCCTACTTTAATGCTTCCGCTGTCATAAAAGGTATCTTCAAATAGATTAATCTTATTTTCATTTATAGCAGAAGATAATGTTATTATTTTAAAAGTACTTCCTGGTTCAAAACTTTGCCAGATTGGAAGGTTTCTATTAATAACTTCAGTAGTGTATTCTTGATATTTAGATGGATCAAATGTTGGACGTGAACTCATGGCAAGTATTTCACCATTTGTTGGGTCCATTACTATAGCAATAATTCCGTCTGGATTATATCTGGATTGTGCATTATCCAGTTCATTTTCTAGTGCTAGCTGAAGATTTAAATCAATTGTTAAAGTGATGCTGCTGCCACTTATTGGTTCTCTATATATTTCTGGCTTATCCAGTTTCTTTCCTTTTCCATCTGAATAGTACTTAATTGAGCCATTTACTCCTGTTAATTCCTTATCATACATTAGCTCTAGTCCACTTAATCCTTGATTATCTATTCCTGTATATCCTAGCGTATGGGAAAGCAATTTGCCATACTGATAATCTCTTTTCGTTTCAGATACAACATATACGCCCTTTAAGTGTAAACTGTTTATTTGGTCTGCTATTTCACTTGGTAAATTTCTTCCTTCAGGGTGTACTCTTTCAAGAGATGTCTTTTTAGATACATGTTTATACATTTCTTCATATGAAACATTTAATATTTTTGATAACTCTCTTGATGCTTTTTCTTTATCTTCTATCTGTGAATTAACTAGTATGAGAGATCCAACTTTTATATTACCGGCGATTACATTACCATTTCTATCTAACACTTCTCCCCTTTGTGCTTGAATAGGCAGTTCTTTACTCCATAGATTATCTGCTAAACTATGAAGTTTATTATATTCAATTACTTCCAAATAAAAAACTCTAAGCACTATTACTGCAAAAAGTATTACAACAATATATAGCATTAGAGTTATTCTTTTATTTTGAGTGTTTTGAAACATATATTTCACCAATAAAATATATGTTAATAATTATTATTTATTCTTAAGCATGTATGTAAATAATTTTCTAAGTTCTGTTTTTCCTTGTGGAGTCATTTTAATAAAGTTTAGTTTAAGTTGATATCCACTGTCAAAAGAAAGTAGTATAGCACCTGATTTAAACTTAAATAATACTGCTCCACTAGATATAGAACTATAAGGTATAATGTGTATTTTCTTACTAGAAACTATAGGATTAACGTCAAATAAAATCATACGTTTATCTGTAAATATAGCTTTATCTCTAGTTGTTTTATATGCCTTATAAATATTTTCATCTTTATCTACATAGTCAGTTACATAGTTAGGTAAATCTTTTACATCGATTTCCTTACTGAAATTAAAGTATTTAGTTAATTCTTTATACTTTATATATGCCATATTATCACCTATTTATAGAGTACTAAATTTTAAAAAGAAAATCAAGGCTATTGCCTTGATTTTTTTATTAACCTAGAAAATGAAATCCCAAATTGATACTCTTATATCGCCAACAGCTTCATGGAATGATTGAGTATATGTTTGACCATTAATTTCAAAAGTAACATCAATCAATATTAAATCATTATGTCTTAAAATTTTATAGTCATCATAAGATAATTCAATTTTATTTGCAGATTCAGTTTGAATTAAAGTTGCTGGATTATGGTCTTCTCTTTGGATACTAGTTATTTTAGCTCCTTCAGGCATATTTTCGAATTCAAAATAGTACTTACCTTTTGATTCGTAAACTTCTCCTTCTAAGTAGAACATATCTTCCAAATCACTTTCGCTATATTTTGTTACATTGAATTTGTATGTTGCTTTGGCTCCACCATCACGTAATGTAAAGATAACTTCTCTACCTGTTACAAGGCTGTGTCCAACATTTCCATCAAAATAAGTTCCATTTGGATTTTTCATGCTGTAATTATCTTTACAGTTCCATCCCCATTTATTACATGTTTGAGCTGGAATAACTTCTTTATAACCATTGTTATACACTTGATATACTGTTACATCAATGTAATCACCTGTTGTATAAGAATCTGTTTTATTTCCTAATACAGTAATACCATCTTTATCTAGTTTTACTACGTTAATTACACGTGTTGCAGTTCCAGCGTTTCCACTTGCATCTTCTTCTTTATAAGTAATTGTATATACTCCGTATTTATTGTAATGTACATGATTCTTTATTACTGGTTTAGAACTTCCTTCTTCAACAAATGTTATTGTTCTTGATTTTTTTGATTCTACTGTTTCTTCTGATACTTCGTATCCTTCTTCTACGTAGAACTCATTTTTATTTACTACATTATCTCCAGTAACTCTTTTAAGAGCCTCACTGTTGTCGTGTCTAACATAAACAGTTCTTTCAGAAGCACCATTTAATGTAATAACAGGTGCTGTTGTATCAAGTGCATTAATTTGAGCTATTGCATTGTTGTAAGCTTCTACTACGCCTTCTACACTTGTAGATGAGTTAATATTGTTAATGCCACCTTCTTTATATGAACTTACTAATCCAGCATTATAATCTGAGTATTTAACATCACTATTATAGTTTGTTAATAACTCTGTATAGTAAGCTTTTGCATCTTCTAGTTCTTTTGCATCTAGTGCAGCTAAACCTCTTTGTAAAGCTTTTTCTGCATCGTTTATTGAAGTTGCATCATTGATTTCACCAGTGTATTTTGTTACGATTGCTTCTTTATCAGTAACACTATTAATGTTTTTCTTTCCTGCATATGTGTTTAAATCAGTAATTGCGCTTGTTTTATATACTTCTAGTTCTTTTGCATCAAGTGCGTCTTTACCAGCTTGTAGGTTTTCGCTTATAGCTTCTTTTGTAGCTGAAGCTATTATTTTTGAAGTATATTCTTCTACTATACTTGCTTTTGTTTGTTCATCTAGTAATTTTTTAGTGCTAGCATGTTCTTCTAATTCAGCGATTGCTGTAGCTTTAGCACTTGCTAATTCTTCAGCATTATCTAATGCTAATTTACCGTTTTCTAATGCTTTATCAACATCTTCTTTATTTTCAGCAGCATTAATATTATTTGTATGTTCTGCTACAATTGTTTCTTTAGTATTATCATCTATTGATGTCTTAGTTGCTGCATGTTCTTCTAATGCAGTTACAGCAGCTGCCTGATAAGCTTCGAATGCTTCAGCAGCATTTAGTGCTTCTTTACCATTTGCAAGAGCCTCATCTGCTTTTGCTTCAGTAGTTGTAGCATAAATAGCATTTGTATATTCTTCTACTATTTCAGATTTTTTGCTTTCACTTATTTTCTTAGTTTCTGCATATTCAATAAGTTCTGCTACTTTTTTAGTTTGATAAGCTTCAAATGCTTCTGCAGCATTTAGTGCTTCTTTGCCATTTTTAAGTTCAGCATCTACAGCTGTTTTAGTTGTAGCTTTTCCTATTTTTTCAACATATTCATTTACGATTGTTTCTTTAGTTGTTTCATTTACTTTCTTAGTTTTTGCATATTCTCTTAGTGCTTCTTGTGCAGCAGCTATATAAGCAGCAAAGTCTTCATCAGCTAGTGCTTTTAATGCAGCAATTCCTTCTGCTAATACTTCATCAACAGTTTCATATTCGAATTCTTCTACTGCATTTATCTTTTCAGTGTAGTCTGTTACTACTGCAGCAATTTTTTCTTTATCTGCATCTGTATCATCTGCTTCTTCTTTAAGTGCAGCTATTGCATCTTCTTTATATTTAGCAAATTCTGTGCTTGCTAGTGCATCTAATGCATCTTTTCCGTTTTGTAATTCTTCTTTTACTTCATCAATTGTTCCTGCATTAGTTATTTTGTCTTTGTATTCATCTAGTACTTTTTCTTCACCTTTTTCAGAAGCAATTACATCTTCTGCATATGCTATTAATTCGGAAATAGCATCTTCTTTTGCTTTGTTAAGCTCTTGTTCTTTAACAGCAGCATCTACTGCTTCTTTTCCGTTTTCAAGTGCTTTGTCTACATTTGTTTTAGTTGTAGCATCATCAATATCTTTTGAATGACTATCTACTATATCTTTCTTAACATCTTCTGGTAATTTAGTTTCATCAGCATAGTTAGAAAGTTCTTCTTTAGCTTTTTCTTTGTAAGCTTTTAGATCTTCTTCAATTAGATTATCTATAGCTTCTTTACCACTTTCTAGAGCACTGTTAACGTTATCTATACTATTAGCATCGTTGATTGCCTTAGTATATTCTTCAATAACTGCATTATAATCTTCAGGATTTGTATAATCATAATCATTCTTATAATTATTAAGTTCTGAAATAGCAGCTGATTTAGCTTGGTTAAGTGCTAATTGTGCATCAATAGCATCACTTGTACTAACTTCAGTTCTTGCAGCTATAGGTGTTACTACTGGTACTGGAGCTGGAAGTGGTGCTACTACTGGCTCTTCTTGAGCAGCAGGCACATTTTCAACAGCTTGTTCTACTGCTTGATTTCCTCCTTCTGTATCTTCTACTCTTTGATTAGGGTTGGCAAATGTTAACATAAATAGTCCGATTCCTACGAATGAAACAATACCAAAAATTATTCTTCTACTCATTTTTTTCTCTCCTATCTAATAAAAAAGCATTTATACTTGTTGTATAAATGCAGCTGACTGTCATAATTATAAATATAATCTTAGACTCTAAAGCTTTGCGTCACTACTTTTCAATAGCTTTGCCCTCTATTAAATATTGTTTTGCTTTCTCATCACGTGTATTATATTATAATTTTCCTGATTTGTCTACAATTTTTAATTTTAAAATGCTTGAATGCCATTAATAGGCCATAATCTAATCCATGCTTTACCTACGATTAGATCTTTTTTTACTAATCCGAAGTCTCTACTATCCATAGAGTTTTCTCTGTTATCTCCTAAAACTAAGTACATATCATTAGGAATAGTTTCATATCCTAGATCTGATAAGCTAAAGTCGTTTGTTTTTACTTTAGTTGTATCAATAAATGTTTCTTTAAACTTTTCTCCATTTACATATACATAGTTATCTTTATATTCTACATACTCTCCTGGAAGTCCTACTACTCTTTTTACCATATATTTATCATCATGCATTAATACTACGATGTCATTTCTTTCGATTGCTTTAAAGCGATATAGGAGTTTGTTAACAATTAGTATATTACCTTCCTTTAGCGTTGGATACATTGATGGACCAGTTACTTGTTGAAGCCCTACGCAGAAAATAAATAGTAACAATACTATAACTACTACTATAATGTATTTAAATGCATCTTTAAAAAATTCAATAATATCTCTAAAATCCATATTACTCTCCTTATTCCTCTTTAATTATATAACATAATATAATTTTAATCTATATTTTTATAAATAAAAAACGTTATGTTTTTCATAACGTTTTATGCATAATATGTTCTTTGAACCTCTACATTGTTAGTATTCGAAGCAATATTATTATTAATTCCTTTACATATAATTAAGGATACTAATGCTATTATTATATAAAATAATATTAATCCCCATACACTATCAAATATTTTTTCAACTCTTTCCATAATATCACTCCTTCTTTGTGAAACCATAATAACGCATATTTTTGTTCGTGTCAATAAGAAATCGTAAAAATGTTTGACAAATATACGTTTATGTGTTAACCTATAATTAGTAAATAGTTGGGAGGAAAATGATGGAAAAATTAACTAAAAAGCAAGAACAAGTTTTAACTTGTATCAAGAAGTTTATTGCTGAGCATGGATATAGTCCTAGTGTTAGAGAAGTATGTGATTTAATGAATCTTTCTTCTACTGCTACTGTATTTGTACATATGAGACATTTAATGACTAAAGGTTATTTAAAACAAACTGATAATAAATTTAGAACATTAGAAGTATTAGTTCCTAATGAATACTTAGAAAGTAAAGAAGATGTTGTAAGTGTTCCTCTTCTAGGAAAGATTGCTTGTGGTAATCCAATTGAAGCTATTGAATTTCCAGATGAATATATTAGCTTACCTTCTTATATGATTCCTAAAAAGGAAGAAATCTTTACATTAAGATGTGAAGGAATGAGCATGAAGAATGTTGGTATTTATGAAGGTGACATTGTTATTGTTAAGAGAACAAATAATGCTAAGAATGGTGATATTGTAGTTGCTCTTGATCAAGATGGATTCACTACTCTAAAAACATTCTATAAAGAGAACGGATATTTTAGATTACAACCTGAGAATGAAACTATGGATCCTATTATACTAGATAAAGTTGATGTTCTTGGTATTGCTATTGGTTTATATAGAAAATTTTAGGAAAAGAAAACTTCAAGAAATCTTGAAGTTTTTTATTTATTCATTATTAAGTATATTAGAAGTGATACTATTATTGTTAGAATTATAATACCATTAATAGTATTTTTCTTTTCTGTTTTTCCTTGTACATTTAATGTATAACTAATTAATAGTCCGCCTAGTAGTCCACCTATATGTCCCATTACATCTATGTTTGGTATTAAAAAGCCTAAGGCTAAGTTTATTAATATTACTGGCACTATTCCACTTCTTAGGAAGGCATCTAGGCTTGTTCTATATTTATATCCAAAGTATAGCATAGCTCCAAATAAACCAAATATAGCTCCAGAAGCACCAACTGATACATTAGTAGTAAGTGTTACTGATAGCAAACTTCCTAAAAGTGCACTTACTAAATATATAATTAGGAATTTTATTTTACCGTAGTATTTTTCCATTTGACTACCTATTTGATAAAGTGCATACATGTTGAAGAATATATGATATATATTTGCGTGTATAAATGTACATGTTAATAATCTATATACTTCTCCATTTTGAACATTTTTATAATAATTAGCGAAAGTATTAATCATGAAGTCGTAATCTAGCATTGTTAATATAAATACAATTATATTAATAACTAATAAACTTATTGTTATTATTGGCTTGTCGTTGTTTGCAAATATTTTTGCTAATTTTTTATCATCTTTTGTTGTTTTTTCATTTAGCTCTTCTGTCATTGCTATTATGTTTTCCATATTAGCATTTTCGTCATTTACTTTTTCTTTGAAGTTTGGAAAATAATTGTCCATAAATGTGTTTTTCTTAAGATCTTTTATTTTTGTTATTTTTACACATTCTATACCTTTATCACTAGTTACTTCTACATCATCTCTAGCATTTATTAATATGTTTAATACATTTAATTTAATAGAGTATGTTTTCTTTTTAATGTTTTTTCTTATTAAATCTACTTTTCTAGTATCTGTTTCTAGTTGTTCATTATTATGTATATAGTTTATATTTATTCTAATAATAGGTATTTCGTTGTCTAAGTTTTCTAACCAAACTTCATTTTGAACACCATTTACTATCATTGGTCTATAGTTTTCATATGTTACAAAATAATGAATTAGTTTCATTACTAATTCTTCTTTTTTATCTACTATCGTATTTGACATAAGTTATCTTCCTTTCGTTAATATTATAACACACTATAGCATATATTAATCTAGGTGATTATATGAAAAAAGTTTTAAGGTTCTTAGCCATCTTTCTTCTGTGGCTTATTAGTGGTTTAATATTTAGATTTGATAGTGAGTACTACTCTCTTCTTAATATTCCATCGTTTGCTCTTAGTGGTAAAGTACTATCTATAGTATGGATTATTATTTATATTTTAATAGCTATTAGTATTTATTTAGTTATTAATAAAACAAATATATTTAAGAATAGTGATTATTTATATGTTCTTATTACTAATTATTTAGCTAATCAATTATTCTTATTTGGTTTCTTTACTTTAAAGAGTCCTTTTATGGGTTTTATATTAACAACTATTACTTTTGTTAGTAGTATCTTCCTTTATTTAGAGACTAGAAAGATAGATAATAAAGCTTCTAGATTCTTAACTATCTATCCTATATTTAGTCTATATGCTTTTATAGTATCTCTTGCTGTTTATATTATGAATTTTTAAATGTTTCTAATATATCATTGAATTCTTTTTCTGGTTCTACTTCAAATTCTAAGAATTCTTTTGTTATTGGTTCATTAAATCCAATGTATTTAGCATGAAGCATTTGGCCATAATCATTTATAATGTGTTTTCTATTATATACTGGGTCATTAATAATTGGATGACCTATATAAGCCATGTGGACTCTTATTTGATGAGTTCTTCCTGTTTCAAGTATACATTCAATAAGTGTTGCATTTTTATATCTTTCTAAAACAGTAAAATTAGTAATAGCAGTTTTACTGTTTTTATCTGTTACCATCATTCTTTTTCTATCAGTTGTATCTCTTCCAATAGGTGCATTTATTTTACCTTTATCTTCTTTTATTACTCCAGATACTAAGGCTATATATTTTCTTTTTATTCTTTTATTTTTAAAATCATCTGCCAAGATTCTATGCGCTTCATTATTCTTTGATATTAATAGTAATCCAGATGTATCTTTATCTATTCTATGCACTATACCAGGTCTATCTTCATCTATTTCACTTAGTTCTTCTGTATATGCAAGTAGTCCATTTACTAGTGTTCCACTTTTATTTCCGCTTCCTGGATGCACTACTAAACCAGTTGGTTTGTTAACAACTATTACATTATCATTTTCAAATATAATGTCTAGCGGCATTTCTTCTGGAAGTACATCTGTTGTTTCTTTCCATTCATTTATAGTTATTTCATCATTTTCTTTTAGAGAATAACCTGATTTTACTTCTTTATTATTTACTAATATATCTTTTAGTTTTATATGTTTAGATATATTACTTCTTGTTTCATTAATCTTATCTAGTAAATATACATCTAGTCTTTTACCTTCATCATCTTTTGTTATTGTTATTTTCATTTTTACCCTCCAAAAGAATTGCTATTAAGAATAATATAGCACCTACTACTATGAATATATCTCCTACATTAAATATTGCGAAGTTAAATCTAAAGAATCTAAAGTCTATAAAGTCTCTTACATATCCTAAGAACAATCTATCACTTAGATTACTTAATAGACCTCCAATCATAAATGATAATGATATATCATTAATTAGGCTGTTATCTTTTTTCAATATTTCTTTTACTAAATAAGCTAGTATAGCTATTGATACTAATATTATTATGAATCTATGATTTTCTAGTAAACTAAAGGCTGCTCCTTTGTTTTTAGTGTATGTTATATATAAAAAGTTTTTTATTACTTTTTTAGATCCATATAATTTCATATTATTTGTTACTAATAATTTAGTTATTAAATCAAGTAAAAAGATAGCTATAGTAATAAATATATATTTATATTTCTTCATCTTTCTCACCTTTATATATTATACTAAATATGCTTTTTTACTTCAAGACAAGTAAAAAGACTAGATACTCTAGTCCCACTTCTTTGCTCTTATAAGTACATTTTCTTCTTCTAGTTTTTTTATTACTACGTAGTATTTACTTATTAATAGTCTTGTTTTGATTAGTAGTTTTTTACTTTCTTCTTTAATGCTTTTATTTTCTTTAGACAACCCTTCTATTTCTTTTAAATCTTCTTTAATAGATTTTATAGATGATATAAATCCTAGATAATCTTTTTTATTAAATCCTACTTTATAAAATATAGATTCTATTATTAAGTCGGCTCCTAGCATAACTGTTAGTAGTGAAATTAGTCTTAATACGTTTAGTAAGTCATCATTTTTGTTTACATCATTTACTACTTTATCTATTTCACTATTATTAGTACTTTCTATAATAGCCTTGTTGATAGAATAAGCTCCGTAAGTTAAAGCGCTTAAACTAGAAGTTGAAGTTACAAATAGTAGTATACTTTTATATATGTCTTTATGTATTTTTCTAATTAGTTTATTGTTTACTTTTATTTTTGTTTTGCTTTCATCTAAGACTTTTTTATTTTCTATTACTTCTTTATCATATTTTTTTAATTCTTCTAGCATAGCTAATTTTTTTAAATTATTCATAAGTAGCCTCCTAGTTTATTATATGTCTATTATAACTCTATTAAGACTACATCATAGCCTATTTTTTTAATATCTTTATATTTTATATTTATAAGAGTATCTGAGCTAAAAATATTTCTTAAGTATCTACTTTTTTCTATTATTATTTCTTCTATAATACCTGTTTCATTGTTTATCTCTACATCTATTATTTTTCCTATTATTTTTCCATCTGATGTGTTTACTACATCTTTTCTTTGAAGGTCACTCATTTTCATATACTCACCATTAAAATATATGAAAAAAAAGTTAATTTAGAATGAATCTATATTAACTTTTACATTATGAATTCCATCATTATATGCTTTAGCTTGGATTAGGCTTTTTATAGCTGAGGCTACTGTACCGCCTTTTCCAATTACTTGAGCCATGTCTGATTCACTTACTAGTATTTCTACTATAGTGCCTTCTTCTGTTTCAAATTTCTTAACTTTTATTAAGTCAGTTTCTTTAGCAATGTTAGAAACTAAGTATTCAGCAAATTCTTCTATACTCATTACTTATTCTTCTTAGAATCATGAAACTTTTTCATAATTCCAGCCTTACTTAATAGATTTTTAACAGTATCAGTTGGCATAGCTCCGTTATTAAGCCATTTTAATGCTACTTCTTCATTAACATCAATTTTGCTGTTTTCAAGTGGACTATAAGTTCCTATTAGTTCGATGAAAGCTCCATCTCTTCTATCTCTTGAGTCAGCAGCAACTATTCTGTAATAAGGTCTTTTTGTAGTACCCATTCTTTTAAGTCTTAATTTTACCATTAATATCACTCGCTTTCTGAAAGTATTTTAGCATATTATGATACATGTGTCAACATATTTTGGTTTACCCCAGATAGTCTACATTTATATCATCTATTTCTTCACTTTCACTTTCTTCTATAGTCTTTACTTTAACTTTAGTATTACCTATTATATCAATAGATAGTACTTTTTCTATTTCATATTTAAGAATGTTTTTTATATTATCTACTGTCATTGCAGTTGGTTTTTTTATTATTTCTACTTCTATTTCTGATTTTTCGTTAAATATTGCATTTTCTTTTAGTTCTACATCTATTAATTCACTATAGTTTATTCTTTGTGTGTCTACTTTTGTTTTAGTATTATTATCAAATGTATACCATATATTTGTATCAAATGATCCGTTTATTCTTACTTTATCGTTTTCTTTTACTGGGTTTACTTTATGATTCATTATATATATACCTAGTATATCATTTGATTCTTCACTTAGAGAAAACTCATATTTATTTCTAAAGCTTTTCTTTCCTTTTCCTATTATAGCTTTAGTTACTATTTCTTCATACATATTTATCACCTATAGTAATATATGATAAATACCTATTTTTGTTTCTATTTAACTACTTTACCATCTAAGCTAAAGCTTTTAGCTTCAGTTATTTCTACATTTACTATTTGTCCGATTATATTTTCATTACTTTCAATGTTTACTAATTTCATTCCTCTTGTATATCCCATATATTTAGAAGTATCTTTTTCACTTATATTAAGTACTAGTACCTCTTCTATCTTTCCTAGTAATCTTTGATTAGATTCATTAGAGTATTTATTTATCTTTTCATTTAGTCTATGTAGTCTTTCTTCTTTGATTTCTTTTGGTGTATCATCCTTTAGTTTAGCAGCAGGTGTATTTTCTCTAGGGCTATATATAAATGTATATGCTCCGTCAAATTTACATTTATCTACCATTTCTAATGTTTCTTCAAAGTCTTCATTTGTTTCTCCTGGGAAACCTACAATTATGTCAGTGGTTATTGTAGAATTCGCTACTTTTTCTCTTATCTTATTATATAAATTTAAGTATTCTTCTTTAGTATAGCTTCTATTCATTAGCTTAAGTATTTTATTACTTCCTGCTTGAATAGGAAGATGAATATAAGGCATTACATGTGGACACTCTTCAATAGCATTTATCATTTCATCTGTAAAGTCCCAAGGATGGCTTGTTACAAATCTTATTCTGTCTATCCCTGTTTTATCAACGTCTCTTAGTAAGTTAGCTAAATTATAGTCATCATATATATCTTTTCCATATGCATTTACATTTTGACCAAGAAGCGTTACTTCTTTGTAGCCTTGTTTTTTTAACTCTTCTACTTCTTTTACAATGTCTTCATGTCTTCTACTTCTTTGCATTCCTCTTGTATAAGGAATTATGCAGTAAGTACAGAACTTATCACATCCTAGTTGTATATCTACCCACGCACTTATTTTAGAATCTTTCTTTTCTGGCATACCTTCACATATATTACCAGGCATACTATATACTTCTATTTCTTGTTTTTTATTTTTAATGCTTTCATTTATTACATTTACCATTTGATCTAGGTTATGTGTTCCAAACATAAAATCTACATATTTATATTTACTCATTATGAGATCACATACACTTTTTTCTTGAGGCATGCATCCACATATTCCAACTAATATGTTCTTAGTTTCTTTTAGTTTTTTAACTAATCCTAAATATCCAAATACTTTATCATGAGCATTTTCTCTTACGGCACATGTGTTTAGTATAACTATAGATGCTTCTTCTATATTATCAGTTTCAGTTAATCCTTCACTTTCTAAAACTCCTTTTATTCTTTCACCATCATGTTCATTCATTTGGCATCCATAAGTTCTTACAAAGTATTTCTTTCCTACTAGGCTTTCATCTATTTTAGTAAATACATAGTCATATATATTTGCTTCGTTAGTTTTTGTTCTTTTTTTAGCTTCTATCATATCTGGTAAATGCATATTATCACTTCTTTCAAAAGAATTATAGCAAAAAGAAAAAGAACATTCAATTAAATGTTCTTTACTATTCTTAGTTACACTTAATGTCAGTGTCTTTTAATAGTGTATATCCTGTGTTAGTTAATTCACCCCAAGAAGAGTTTCCTAAGTATTTCATTTCATATGTTCCGTCCATTACTTCTTCTGCATATTTATTAAATACACTGCACTTGCTTAGATCAATATCAGCTAGTGATGAGTAGTTGCCACTTTTTTGTAGGCTATATATTGTTGGACCATGAGTTCCTCTTGTTCCTTTAAACTTTAATCCTTCTTTATTAATAACTAGATTTTCTTGTGCTCCTGATATTACCATATCTGAGTAATTAGGATCAAGATTATATATTTTTTTAATTAGTTCTCCGTTTTTATTAACTAGGTATACTGTAGTACTTCTTATATCTGTTCCGCCTGTAACAAATATTGTTGTATCATCTATTGTGTATATCTCTGGATACCAAAATGACGTACCTATTTCGTTATCATTAACTTTTATACTTTGATCTGTTGTTCCAGGGAATCCAAAGTCTACTTTTAAATTATTAATAGCTAATGAATAATCTCTGGTAGTTGACAAGTCATTTTCTCCTTCAAATCTTATTCTATTTGTTTTTTCATCTATTTTTTCTTTAGTGTACTCTACTATGGTTACGCTGTTTTGCTTGCCAGTATTAACCTCACTATTTTGATTATTGTTGGTTGGCGCTGCTACGTTGTTTTGATTGTTGTTTACTTTACTATTATCTTTGTTTTGTAAGTATAGTAAAAATCCAAACACTGATAGTAGTATTATTATTACTACTAATAATATTATTAATAATGTATTATCTTTTTTATTTTCCATTTCTATTTTCCTCTCTTATAATCAGCTATATTATATTTAAGTATGCCATCTTCAAGGCTTACTATTTTTGGGTATCCTAATTCATCTATTATTACATTATCTTCCTCTTCTTCTACTAAAAATTCAGAGTTTATTGGATTCCTATCCCAAGAACCAATAATGAATCTAAATGTTTTTAGTTTTTCATCATTATATACTATTAATGATATACATCCACTGGATGGATAAGGTTCATATATAAATGTTTTATAGTTAAATGACTCACCAAATTCATTTTTTATGATTTCTGATACTTCTTTTGCATATTCTGATTTGTATGCTATTTTTCCATCTTTAAACGCCTTAGGAATTACTGTATGACAACTAACTTGATCAGGTACAGCTCCACCATAGTGTTTTATTATGTTTATAATTAACATATCAGAGTCTTTAGAGTTTGATCTCGTATTTAAGTAGTATGAATCACCGTCTAATAGTGAGTCATCTGCTCCTTGTTTTCTTAGGTATTTCTTTACTTTAAATTTTTCACCATCAGATAATCTGATATTAAAGCCATATTTTTTAGCTCCAGAGTATGCACTTATTGAAAGAACATTTAAATCTTTTATTATTACATATGAAATATTATACTGTTTTTCTTTAAGTGCTTTATTTATTTTACTAACATATTCAGATTTTATGTTAATAACAGTATTACCATTTTTATCAGTGTATACAAGTTTTTCTTCATCATCTATTTTCATAACACCAAAATTTTTTATTTGTTTAGTTTCTTCTTCTATTTCTTTTAATTTTTCTGCATGAACTATTTCATCATGAGCTATTTGTCTTTGCTCGAAAAGATGTTGCATTTCACCTTTAATATCTGTTGAAACCTTAAGTAAGCTTTTCTCTGTCAGTGCAATTTCAACTTCATCATAATCAAAATCTTGTACTCTGAATATCTTTTTGTCTTTATCAATTACTTCTATAAACTCTATTGGTGTTTCTAATAAATATTCATCCGTAATTTCATCTTCTATTTCATATTCTTTTCTTAATTGATCTATATCATATTCAGTATATATTGTTTTATATGTACCTTTATATATAGTTAGTGGTATATCTTCCAAGTATCCAGGCAAATCTTCATTAAAGTAGTATTTAGTTTTCAGTGGTTTAATTGCTACGTTTTCATCTTCCTTTTCATATAGTGCTTTAGCAACAATAGTACTTACATTTGGATACATTATTTGTAATAAATATGGGTTTAAATATATAGGTTTTCCATATTTAGCAGAATAATAATCACTTATTGATTTTTCTATTTCGTTTTGAAGACCATTCTTTTCTGCAGTAGAATGAACATTAGTGTATTGATTTAAATTATATATTAAATTATATGCTTTGCTTTCATCATTTATAATTTTAGTTAGCGCTTTTACTATTTGTGATCTATCACCAGTGAAATTATAGTTTCTAAATGGTTCATTTCCTAATATTTCCATCAAGGCTATTATATACTTTCTGTCATATCCTCTGTCAGTATTTTTGTTTACTGTTCCATAGTATTCTTCATTCATTATTGCATTAGTTACTTCATATAGTCCAGAATCAAAATGAATTGCTTGATACGCATGGCACATTTCATGCGATAGTACTGCCTTATTAGTTGTTTTAAAGTCTGGTGCACTGTATATAGTTATGCAACTATCCCAGCTAGTATAAGTTCCTGCTACTTTGCCTTCCGGATCAGGTTCATTTATATAGTTAATATACAATTTGTTAATTCTATTTAGCACTGCTTGATAATCAATGAATTCTATATTTTTTTCTACAATATCAAATCCACTTAGCATGAATGCTTTTTCTTCATCAGTTAGATTAACATTATTTTTAACTGCGTCTTTTAGGTTAGCTATTTTTTCTTCATTAGTTAATGCTTCCTCTTCTTCATATGTTTCTACTTCTTGTACTACTTCAAATTTATTATCATTTGCAAGAGCTTTTAATTCTTGCTTTCCATTAATAAGCATTGAAGAAAGCATTGTTACTATGAATATTTTTTTACCTACTTTTACTATTCTTTGAATAGTGTCTTTACTTTGCTCTTTTTCTTTCTTTCCTAGAAACACTTTAGTGCTTTGATTATTATGGTAATAGTTTAATTTTGCAAACTCATCTGTGCCTAACTGGGAATTATCTGGTTTTAAGAATGTATGAAAATCATTTTCTTTATCATAAAAATGCTGATATTTTTTACCTTCAAATTCTATGTCAGATAGTTTCATATGGTGTTTTACTTTTAATTTATTAAAGATTATTCCCATTAATTGTTTTTCTGAATCTGTTAATTTTAATGTAATGCTTCCTTTTGTTTTTTTGCAGGCAATAAAGCTACCTTCATTTTTATATATAATGTATTCACTACCATTTGATTTATCATTACCTGATTCATTGTTTAATTTAAAAGTTGCTACTATCTTTCCCATACAGCTTCTCCTCTATTTTAATTATAAATGATAAAACATTAAAATGCTATAAAAAAAGCAACTATTTTAGTTACTTTTTAAATTTTTATAAACTACTTGATCAGTTTTTTCATCATATTCAATTGTTAGAGTATATCTTTTAATATCTTTTCCGTCGTAGTCTGATGTTTCAAATGTTATAGTATATTCTTTTTCACCTGTTTTATAGCCTTCTATATATTTATTATTTAGAATTCCATATCCCATTCTTCCTGGCACTATAATGTTGCCGGAAGCATCTTTTCTTAATTTACTAACATCTAACTTTCTACCAAAATACTTTTCTGCTAATTTTTGGACATTTTCTACTTTTCCTACTGAGCCTTCTCCTTGGCCTTCAGGTAATGGTAAATTAAATGTTGATTTGTTTTCTTTGTAAGCATCAATAGCACTTAATAAGTATGCTATATGTTCATCAGTAAATGCTTCACCACCAAAGTCAGAATTAATTAAATCTTGGACAAAAGTTTCACTCTTTAATGAGGCTTTATCCCAAAGTTCTTTTCCTTTTTCTTCACTTAGTTTTTCATTGATTTTCACTGGTGTTCCATTAATTTCCACTGGTGTTTCATTATCTATTATAGATTCCTTTTTCAAGCTATCGTATTGCTTTTTGTATAAAAAAGCTACAATTGTTACTAATATTATAATTACTATTAATAATATAGGTAGTAGTTTACTATTTTTCTTTTCGTTTTCCATTTTCATTCTCCTTTTCTATTATTAATTATAACATAATATTTAAAAATTAAAATAAATTTTTACGAAACTTTTCCACTTGAAAAGCAAACAAATATATGTTATATTATGACTAGTAAAGGTTGGTGGTTAATGGTGAACAGTGAAAGACATATTTTGTGTATAGATTTAAAGAGTTTCTTTGCTTCGTGCGAGTGTGTTGAAAGAGGACTAGACCCGTTTACTACCCCTTTAGTTGTATCCGATCCGGATAGAGGTGACGGAGCCATTACACTTGCAGTTACACCTAAAATGAAAGAATATGGGGTACCATCACGTGGGAGAATATTTGAAATACCTAAGAACATTAAATACATGAGAGTTGCTCCTAGAATGAATCTATATGTTAAAAAAAGTAAAGAAGTTATTAACACTTTTTTAGATTTTGTTAGTAAGGAAGATATGCATGTATACTCTATTGATGAATCGTTTTTAGATGTTACTGATTATTTAGACTTATACAAGTTAGACGATATTGGTCTTGCTAAAAAGATAATGGCTGAGGTTAAGAAAAGAACTGGTCTTACTTCTACATGTGGGATTGGACCTAATCTACTCCTAGCCAAGGTAGCACTAGATGTAGAAAGTAAACATTCTCCGGACTTTATAGCTAAGTGGACTAAAGACGATATTCCTACTAAGCTTTGGAATATAGAGCCACTTGATGAGATGTGGGGAATTGGTAAGAAAACTATGGAGAAGTTAAATACTCTTGGTATTAAAAAAGTTGGCGATATTAATAAGTATCCTATTTCATTTTATAGAAAAAGATTTGGTATTCTTGGAGAAGAACTTTGGCTGCACGCTAACGGTATAGATAACTCTAATATTAAAGAACAAAATGTTTCTTCTAAGAGCACTAGTTATAGTATGAGTCAAATATTATTTAAAGACTATAGTATTTTAAATGTAGAAATTATTATAAGAGAAATGGCTTCTAAAATTGCTAAAAGACTTAGAATGAATAAAAAAGTTACTTCATTAGTGGGCTTTGGCATTGGATACTCTAGAAGTATTGGAGGGGGATTCTATCATTCTAGAAAACTTGATTCTTCTACTAATGATGAAAACACTATTTTTGAAAGCTGCAAGTATATATTTAATAATTATATTGAAGATTTACCTATTAGAAAAGTTAGTATATCTTTAGGTAAAATAGAAAATGATAATTATAAACAACTTAATTTATTTGAAGAAGCTGAAAAGGTAGAAGAAAATAATAAGATGAATGACGTTATAGATGATATTGCTAAAAGGTTCGGGGATAATTCTATATTAAAAGCTTCTAGTCTTTTAGAAGATAGCACTATTAGGGTGAGAAATAGTTTAAGAGGAGGCCATAAAAAATGAGGGGCATGGTTAAGTGGCAACCTTTTAATTCAATTCTTAATTATACTGATTTAGATGACATCTTAAAATCCAGGAATAAAGTTACTAAACCAATTATTTCTAAAGATAGAATTATAGAGATTGACTATACAATTAAAGAAGCATTAAGAAATAATTTAGAAGTTAATATTAAATACTTTAAATATACTTCTCTTAAATATATAGATGGCTATATTGATAAAGTTAATGTAAATGAAAAATATATTCTAGTTAATAATACTAGAATATATTTTAAAGATATTATTGATTTAAAAATTAAAGACCATGTTTATTAATAATCATGTTTTCATAGTAGTCAATTAGTTCTGGATTTTCTTTAAATAGTGTATCTATATCATATTTTCTTATTACTTTATGACCTAGTTTTTCAAATGAAGATGGTGATCCCATTATAACTAAAGATGTGTCTATGCATTTCACTTCACCATCTTTTTTTACTTCTAAATACCAGTGTCCTCCATATGTGCTTCCTGCTGTGCCTTTAAATTCTTCATTAATACACTCTACTGCTTCACTATATATGCCTATTTTATCAAGTAGAAGTAATAATTCTATTACTAAGCTTTTACATCTTCCCTCGTTTAAATCAAGATGAAAAAAGTCTTTAAAAGCAAGAGGTTCTTTATTAATTCTAATAGAAGTTTTGTCTCTACTAATAACATTCCATAGTTCATCATCAAATTCAGTTATTTCTTTATTACTGAGCATTTGACTTAACAAATTGTTAAACTCTTTTTTACTGTTTAGTAGTTCATTTCTAAATTTATAGCTCATATACATTCTCCAATATCAGTATATCAAAATATTATAATTTTTCATAGTTTTTTTATATAAAAGTATTGACTTATATCTATTAATTGTGATAAACTCATACTACTTGATTTAATCAAGTGCCTACCATGGGGAATTAGCTCAGTTGGCTAGAGCACCTGCCTTGCACGCAGGGGGTCGCGGGTTCAAGTCCCACATTCTCCACCATGATATGAATATTAGCGAGTTAATAACTCGTTTTTTGTTGCCTTAAGTGTTAATATATTGTATACTTTACTTGGAAACAACATTTGTTAGGGGGATGCTATGGCCATAGAAAATGATAAACCATTATTTACTTACTATTTGAATGTGCTTAACTATAGTCGTATGCCATCTCATATAGAAAAGTATTTAACATGTCCTTCTCTTAGAAGACTTTCTAAGAGAAGTTATTTTAGTGGAATGGATTATGCATCCAATAGTGTTATAGATATTAGTGAGCATATAACTATGTATGATACTTCTCTATCTGGAGCTTTACTTGCTTCAGTAATTACACATAGAAAAAAAGAAGCTATTGCGGCTTTATTTAGAAATATTGGAACACATACTCAGATATTTTCAGATGCTGTCAGTAAATTAAATATACCATCTGATAAGCCTGTAAGTGCTAAGAAAATATTAGAAGATGATCCATTTATTGTTAAGTATTTATTAGATGATGGATTAACTATTGATGAATTAATTAATCTTAGTCATTCGACTTTAATTAGTGGACCTAATTTATCTATTGATACACTAGAAAGTATTATTATACCTGGCATGGTTATGACTAAAGATATATATAAAGATGATATCATAGATTTGATTGAATCAATATCTGTTTACATTAATGATAGTAAAGAAGAAGAACTAGGATTTGATAATTATGCTGCTGCAGATAAAGTGATGTCCATTAGTAGCAGCATTAGTGATTTCTATAATTCTGAGTATTATACTTATATGGTTGAATTTTTATCTGATATTATTAAGAAGGCCCTTGATGAGGGAATATTTACAAATGATGATTTACTTATTGCTGATGAAAGCTTTACTCTTAGAGATATAGAAAGATCCGGTAGTAAAGATTTGCAAAACCTTCTATATCAGTTTAAAAATATGAAGAAAGAAGATATTAAAGTATCTGGTAGTAATAATCATTCTACTAAAAGGCTTTGCCCTTTAGTTAATGGATATAGATTACATTAAAAAAACTAGCATATTGCTAGTTTTTAAATGTCTCTCTAAATATATAGAAAGCAAGTTTATAAGTGTCATGTCTTATCATACCAGTGTCTGTAGATACAAAATTATCTGATATGTATCTTACATTTAGTTTTTTTACATTTTCTTTATCAAATGGCACTGGATCTTTTTGTTCTAGTACGGCATATTTCTTTATTATTTCTTCACTTATTTCACCATTGTTAGTTATAACTATGTCTATCTTTCTTTTGCCTAAGTATTTATTTAGTACTTTTATGTGATCACTTACTTTGAAACCATCTGTTTCACCTGGTTGTGTCATCATGTTACATACATACATTATAGGTGCTTTACTTTTGTCTATAGCTTTTATAATATCTTTGCATATTAAATCAGGTATTATACTTGTAAATAAGCTACCCATACTTAGCACTATTAAATCAGCTTCATTTATAGCTTTTAAAGCAGCATCATTTGTTACTGCTTTTTCTTTGTAATAAATATCTTTTATTTGTTTTTTAGCAGCAGTTATATTGTGCTCTCCTTCAACTGTTGTGCCGTCTTTCATTTTGGCCATTAAAGTAACATTATCTTCAGTTACTGGTATTATCTTTCCTTTTAGATTAAGTACTTTGCTAAGTGATTCTACTCCATCAGTTAAATTACCTGTTATATTAGTAAGAGCAGCTAGCATTAAGTTACCTACTGAATGGCCATTTAAATCATCATCAGTTTTAAATCTATAGTTTAATAAGTCTTCAATTAAAGGCTCTGTTTCAGAAAGTGATACTAATACTTGTCTTATATCACCTACTGCTGGTATATTAAATTCTTTTCTTAGTTTACCAGTACTTCTTCCATCATCACAAACTGATACTATAGCTGATATGTCTACTGGATACATTTTTAATCCTTTAAGTAGTGAAGATAATCCAGTTCCCCCACCTAGGACTACTACTTTTTTGTTCATTTATTTCTCCTATCTGTTTTCTATATAATATGCATAATATTCATCAAATGTGATATTTTCACTATGAATTTTGCTTGCAACATCTTTTCCTACATATCTTAAACGGAAATAGTCTGTTTCAAATCCTGTTATATCTTCTGTATTTTCAGGATATCTTATTATGAATCCATATTTGTATGAATTTTCTTTAATCCATTTATATTCGTCACTTGTTTGATCTATTTCTTTTCCATAAGAATCTACTACTACACTTAGTCCAGTTTGGAATTCTGAGTGTCCTGCTCTTGCTGCTATAGTATCTGCTTGCCTTTCACTTGAATTAAATGCAATTGAATCATATGCATCTTTTTGATCAGCATAGCTTCTATAGCCATATGAAGCTAGTAAAGTGTATCCTGCTTCTCTTGCTGCATCTAACATACTTGTAAAGTCATCATATATACTTTCACTTAATTTTATTCCTTGATATGCATAGTATCCTGGAACATCTACTAAGTCAGATGGTACGTATGCCTCTTCCAGACCATAGAATTTATTTACTAGCATCAAGGCACCTTTTGAAGTGTCTGTTTTTTTAATTTCACTATAAAATTCTTTATTAGCACCTGTATTTACTAATGCTACTACTTTAGAAGAATTTGTATTAGTTTTATAAAGTGATAAGTATTCTTCCAAATTTTTATAAATAAAATATTTTTCATTTAAGAATAAACTTAAGTTTTTCTCATAAGGGCTGTTTAATACTTTTTCTATTTGTTCATTATTAAGTTTATTTTTGATAACTTCTATTTCACTGTCTTTATATCCTACAACACTTAGTTTGTATTCTATTGTTTTATGTAGTCTACTTGTATTTACAGCTTTTTTAATGCCTATTACTATAAAAACAATTATTAGTATAAGCGCTAAAGCAAAAACCCCAACTCTCTTATAGTTTAATTCTCTTTTCATTTTATCACCTAAATTAATTATAACCTTTTTTTAGTAAAAATAAAAGAGGCACTTGTGCCTCTAATATTGTATACCCCATAGTACGTGATATTTAGCTTCTTTAGAGCAGCATACACATTTACCTGTAACTAAAGGTTCATTCTCTAGAACACATCTAGATTTGCATCCTTTAATTTCTTTTATTTTTAATTCACATTCTTCATTTCCACACCAATCTGCGTGTATGAATCCTGGTTGAGTATTTAGAATATTTTCCATTTCTTCTAAGTTAGTAGCAGTAAATGTTAACTTATCTCTTCTTTCAAGAGCTCTTTCATACATATCTTTTTGAATTGTTTCAAGAAGATTCTTTATATAGTCTACTGTTAATTCTTCTTTCTCTATAGTCATTTTTTCTCTAGTATCACGTCTTGCTACTGTAACTGTGTTATTAGCTAGATCTCTAGCACCAATTTCTATTCTAACTGGGATACCATTTACTTCTGCTTCTGCAAATTTAAATCCTGGAGATTTTTCTGTATTGTCTATATAACTTACTACATTATTTTGATTTAATTCACTGTTTATTTTATTTGTTAATTCGTTTACTTTTTCATCATTGCCAATTGGAATTATTACTACTTGTTTAGGTGCGATTCTAGGTGGTAGTACTAATCCATAGTCATCACTATGAACCATTATTAGTCCACCAATCATACGTGTTGTTGTTCCCCATGATGTTTGATATACATATTCTTGTTTATTTTCTTTATTTAAGAATTTAACGTCATATGCCTTAGCAAATTTTTGCCCAAAGTAATGGCTTGTTCCTGCTTGAAGAGCTACACCATTATACATTAGAGCTTCATTTGTAAGAGTGAACTCTGCTCCTGCAAATTTTTCTTTTTCAGTTTTAAGTCCAGTTACTGATGGTATTGCAAGCACTTCATGATGGAACCATTTATATACTTCCATCATTCTATTAGTTTCTTCTATAGCTTCTTTTTCAGTTTCATGAATAGTATGTCCTTCTTGCCAGAAGAATTCTCTACTTCTTAAGAATGGTCTTGTTTCTTTTTCCCATCTTACTACATTGCACCATTGGTTATATAGTTTTGGTAAATCTCTATAAGAAGAAATATGGTCTTTATAGTAATCACAGAATAGAGTTTCACTTGTTGGACGAAATGCTAGTCTTTCTTCTAGTTCTTTGCTTCCGCCCATTGTTATCCAGGCTACTTCAGGAGCGAATCCTTCTACTAGTTCTCCTTCTTTTTTTAATAAGCTTTCTGGTATAAATACTGGCATTTGTACATTTGAGTGACCTAATTCTTTAAATTTATCATCTAATATTCTTTGCATTTTTTCCCATATAGCATATCCGTTAGGCTCTATTACCATGCATCCTTTTACACTTGAATAGTCACATAGTTTAGCAGCTCTTACTACATCTGTATACCATTTTGCAAAGTCTACTTCTCTACTTGTTATTGCTTCGTTTTTCATTTTATCCTCCTTAAACAAAAAAAGAACAGCACTAAGGAGCGAATTTACTCGCGGTACCATCCTCTTTTCACTTTTTATTTAATAACGACTTATTTTGCCGGAAATGTTTTCATTTCATTAATGAAAGTAGGAAAACTTATTATCTAATACTCTTTTACACCAATTAAGAGCTCTCTTTAATTAAATCTTATAAGTTTATTCTTTCTGTTTACATTTTAGCATCTATTAGTTTTTTTTTCAATATTTAAGGTATATTTATTAACGCACTCTTCATCAGTGGGTGCTATAAACTTAGCTATAGTTCCGTTACATGTAAATACTGTTTTAACGTTTAATATTGATAATTCTTTCATCATTTGGTTTAGAAGTATTGGCATTACTTCATTTACATTAGTTGTACTTTTAAAGAATGCTATTTTTTCATCAGTACTCTTTTTATTAAATGATATTGCTTCTCTTATATCATCACTTGTAGATGTAAGAGATTCAGCATTTATCATTTGCATACTTATGTTAACTTCCTTTGATGAAGTTTGTCTCATTTTTATTATTCTTAGTAATTCACCACAAATTTTTATTGTAAGCATTTGTGTGTTGCGTGTTGCTTTTTCTGTTATGTTGCTCATATTCCCCCCCTTATAAGGATTTTGTCATCTCCTCTGATATATAAACGTATCCCATTTCTTTTTTCACTTGATTTACTATTTCTTCTAACTTTTCTCCATACTCATTTACTGCTTGTATTTTACAGTTATCTAGGAAGTAATAGAATCTTTCTCTATCGCTTTCAACTCTTAAGTCTAGCGGATAGTATTCAAACCTTCCAATGCTTTCTAATGTTTTATTAGTATCTAATGAATCTACATCTTGGAATCTACTGCCTATTTGCATGATTGCATGGTCATTAGATAAATATACTCTTACTTTATTTGGAAATATATTGTACATCATTTCTGCTAGTATAGCGCATGCTCCTTCTTTAAAGTCTAAATCTGGATCTCCTAAATTATTTTCTTCATATAAAGCTATTATTCTAAATTTTGCTTTTAAAGATTCCATATAAATATCATCATCATTCATATTTTCTACTGTGATATTTGTTTCATTACTTATTCTCATTTTTTCACACCATTTCGTGAAAAAGTATATAACATTTTATAATTATTGTCAAGAAAAAAGGACTTTTAAAAGTCCTTTTTAATTAGTAGAAGTAGATTATTATTTATTTATACTACCTATCACATCCTTCCATCACATTCATTTTCTCATTTATTTATTAAATGAACATTAAACGGAAGAATTTTTTACTTTTCTTTTAATACTTTATAAAGCAAACTATAAAGTACTTTAGCTTCTTCTTTTGATAAGTTTATGCATTTACCCATTTCTAATGGTATATTAGTGCATTTACTTTTTAAATCTTTACCTTCTTTTGTTAGTGATACAATTACATTTCTTGTATCTTTTTCTAGTTTAACTTTGTTAATATATTTTTTTGTTTCTAGTTTCTTTAGGAGTGGAGTTAATGTTCCTGAGTCTAAGAATAGTTTTTCTCCTAGTGTTTTTACATTAATAGAATCATGTTCCCAGAGAACTAGCATTACTATATATTGTGTATAAGTTAAATCATATTTATCTAAGAATGGTTTATATTTTCTTATTATTTCTTTTGATGCAGCATATAAAGGAAAACAAAGTTGATTTTCTATTTTTAATACATCATCTTTCATTATTTTAATAGACTTTCTATTTCTGATTTACTTCTTAAACCAACTACTGTTTCTTTTAGTGATCCATTTTCAAATATTAATATAGTTGGTATAGACATTATTCCATAAGTTTGTGGAACACTTTCGCAGTTATCCACATCTAGTTTATAAAACTTATATTCAGTTTTAGTTTTTGATATTTCTTCTAATATTGGTGATAGCATTTTGCATGGTCCACACCAAGTTGCAAAGCAATCAACTAATACTTTTCCTTCTTTTATTACATCTTCAAAATCTTTTTCTTCTATTTCTTTTATCACTATTTATTCATCTCCCTCATAGCTACTGTTGCCGCTATGCTTCCGTCAGATACTGCTGTAGTTAATTGTCTTAATCCTTTAACACGTACATCACCAGCTACATATATAAGAGGCGTTTTCGTATGTACACCATCTTCACTAATGATATATCCTTGTTCATTTAAGTCTACTACATTGTTAAACATTTCATTCTTAGGAGATTGTCCTACTGCTATAAACAATGCACTTACTTTTAGATTGGATGTTTCTTCATTATTATTAGTTATATCTATACTTTCTAGTTTATCAGTACCATTTATTTTAGATACAGTAGAGTTTAGTATAAATTCCACATTGTCCATTGCTTTTAATTCTTTTAGATACATGTCTTCTCCTCTAAATGTATCTCTTCTATGTATTAAGTATACCTTAGAAGCTATGTTAGACATATATACAGCATCTTCAAGTGCAGTGTTTCCTCCACCTACTATTGCTATTTCTTTTCCTTTATAGAAGTTACCATCGCAAGTAGCGCAGTAAGATACTCCTTTTCCTAAGAATTCTTTTTCTCCTTCTATTTCTAGTTTTCTATTTTCAACACCTGTTGCTATTATTATGGCTTTTGCTTTATAAGTTATGTCATTTTCTGGATTATTTGTGTAAACAGTTTTATTTTCATCAATTCTTATTACTGTTTCAAATTTAATCTCGGCCCCTAGTTTTACTACTTGATTATATAAGTTATTTGAAAAATCTGCTCCGCTGATACAATCTATTCCTGGATAGTTTTCAACTTTAGATGCTAGTAAGATTTGTCCTCCTGGTGCTTTTGCCTCAAATATTAATACTTTCTTATTTGCTCTTAGAGCATATAAAGCAGCAGTTAGTCCTGCAGGACCTGCTCCTACTATTATTAAATCGTAATCTGTCATTTTTCCTCCTATAAAAGTCTTTGTATTTCTTCTTCTAATTCTTCTGGTTTAGTAGTTGGAGAAAATCTATTTATAACATTTCCTTCTCTATCTACTAAGAATTTAGTGAAATTCCATTTGACTGATTTTATTATACCATGTTTTTGGTCTTTTAAGTATTTATAAAGTGGGTGTGTTTCCTTTCCGTTTACATTTATTTTAGAAAATCTATCAAATGTTGTATTATATCTTAATGTACAAAACTCATTTATTTCTTTGTCAGATCCTGGTGCTTGATTAGCAAATTGGTTGCATGGGAAATCTAAAATTTCTAGTCCCTTACTCTTGTACTTCTTGTATAGGTTTTCTAATCCTTCATATTGTGGTGTGAAGCCACATCCTGTTGCTGTATTTACTATTAACAAAACTTTGCCTTTATATTTTGATAGGCTTACTTCTTCTCCTTTATTATTTTTAACTTTAAAATCATATATTTTCATTTTTCTTCCTCCTAGATAAATTGTATACAATTTATTTTTATTTGTCAAGAAAAAAGATAGCTTTATGCTATCTTTAACATTTTGAATCAACTTCGCATGTAGTACCTAGGAAGAAATCAAGTAATTGTTGTTCTTCATCTTTTAGCATTTCTTCTGTTAATTCTTCTCTTGAATCTTTTTGTTTATCAGATATTGCTGTTGTCATTCTAAGAGCTTCTTTATTTTTAACATATATAAATGTTGGAGCATATATTCTCTTTTCATTAGTACTTGTGATAACATCACCATTAGTGATTGTGTATTCTTCAAGTACATCATCAAATAGAGTTAACATTTTTCTATAACTATCTGTTCCTTCAATTGTTTTTTCTAGTACTCCATTTTCATTTACTATGTATTTATCTCTTAGTATTTCATTACCTTCATCATCCCAGATTGGAATATAAAGGATTTCTTTTATTTTGTTTTTATTAGCAACTTCAACTGCTTTTTCAATAACACTTCTGCACCATGGGCATAGTTTGTCTCCTACATAGATAAATAGTGTTTCTCCATTTTCTACTCTTTCAATTAATTTTTCTGGAGTAACTTTTACAAATGGATTAGTTTTATCTATAGAAACTGTTCTATGTTCTTTACCTTTAGAATTAACTACACCATTTAATGATTCGTAGTCTTTTTTAAATTCTAAAGCTGCTTCTTTATTATTTTTAGTGCAGCCCGCTAATAAAAATATGCTAGCTACTACTATTAGTGAAATCTTAAATATATTTCTTTTTATATTCATGAATTTCACCTATTTCTTTTTAGATTCTTTTTTTAATAAGCTTTCGATTTCGTCGAATTTTTTATTTTGATGTGCTATTACAACTACAGTTGCACATCCAACTAATACTAAGTTAATTAGTGATATAACAAGCACTGCTGTTCCATCCATATTTGATGTTGATTTTAAAGATTTATTGTATTCTTCAAATACATCATATCTATCTTTAGCTGCTTTTTTATATTCAGTTTCAATAGCTGATTTAATAGAATCATCATAAACATCTGCATATCCTGGGAATGTTTGATCTCCAATAATGATATATGGAACACCTTGGGCAGGTTTGCCTAAGAATGTTGAAATTTTATTCATTAAATCATTGTTATCTGAATTATTCCATACTTCAAATGATACTAGTTTAAAATATTTACCATATTCTTCAGTAATACCATTTAAGAATGTTAAGAAAGCACGGCAATATCCGCATCCTTGACCTCTGAATAAATAGATAGTAATTTGGTCATCCTTTTCTGTATATTTTGTAAATGCCTCTTCCATTTCTTCTGCTGCTAAAGTTTGTTTTAAATTCATAGTTTCATAATTATCAATTTTTACTTTTTCAGCTGCTGATAAAACGTTTGGCATTAAAGCTATAGCTAAAGCTAAAACTACTAATTGCTTTATATATTTCATATAAATCCTCCTTCTATTTTATTTTAACAAAACTTATTTTTAAGTGCAATATTTTTGATTTAGAAATTTATAAATTCTTGCTCTGTTTCAAGTCTTATGTTATATTTTTCTTCTACTTCATCTGATACATATTTTACTAATTTTTTAATATCTTCGCCCGTTGCATTTTCTTCATTTATAATGAAGTTAGCATGTTTTTCTGATACTTTGGCTCCACCTATTTGTTTTCCTTTTAATCCTGCATCTTCTATTAGCTTTCCAGCAGAAGTACCTTCTGGATTTTTAAATACACTTCCAGCAGATGGTTTTTCAAGTGGCTGAGTTTGTATTCTTTTTTTCATTCTTTCATCTATTAATTGTTTTAAATCTTCTTTTGTTTTAGTTAATTTAATTGTGCATGAAACTATTATCATTTTTTTATTTTGTTTAAATATACTGTTTCTATATGAGAATTTACACTTATCATTTTTTATTGTGTGCATATTTAAATTTTCATCTAAATAAGTTACATCTAATATTACATCAGACATTTCACTTCCATAGCATCCTGCATTCATGAACACTGCTCCACCTACAGATGCAGGGAATCCTACGGCAAAGTCTAGTCCTTTATAGCCATTATTTACTGTGAATAAAGCTATTTGAGGAAGAGATGCACCAGAATATGCAGTTAGCTTATTTCTTTCTATTTTATAATCTTTTAAGTATTTTAAATTTATAATAGTGCCTTCATATTTTTTAGATGAAAATATTACATTTGATCCATTTCCTAATATCATGTATTTCATTTTATTATCTTTTATGATTTCTACTATCTTCTTTAGCTCATCAACATTTTTAGGAAATACCATGTAAGAGCATGGGCCTCCAACTTTATAAGTAGTGTGTTTACTTAATAGTTCATCTTTTAAATACTCTATTTTTGCATCTTCAAAACTTTTCATATTACTTCTCTCCTTCTAAATTAATTATTATTAATTCTGGTCTATTATTAATTCTTATAGGAAAACTACTATTGCCTATTCCTCTTGATATTATCATTCTCTTTCCATCTTTTTCATGAAGAGATGATGTATATTTTGGAAGCAGTCCTTGTCCTGGAGCATATAAGCCTCCTATTAAAGGTAGACGAAACTGTCCTCCATGAGCATGTCCAGTTAATGTTAAGTCTACTTTTTTATTTACATATAAGTCAAATGCTTCTGGTCTATGACTTAGTAAGATGTTATATGTTTTATCTGGAAGTTTAATTTCATTTAGTTCCTTTTCTATTAATCCTCTCATTAACTTTTGATCTTTGGTTACGAATTCAGGGTCTATTAATCCTGTTATACTTATGTTATGTTTCTTAATAGTTACAGTATCTTTATTTAATATTATGACTCCTTCTTTTTTTAACTCTTCTAGAGCTTCTTTCAAATAATTACATCTAGACTCATGGTTGCCTAGCTCATAATATATTTTGATATCTTTATCAATATTTCTTATTAAATAGTTTACTGTTTTTCTACTTTTTATTCTGTCATCATATAAATCTCCAGTTATTACTATAATATCTGGTTTTTCTATTTTAATTGTTCTTAATATCTCATTTATTGTATATTTTTTAAATGTACTATGGATATCAGATAGATGCACTATTTTTATATTTCCTTTTATTCTTTTATCTTTTCCTCTGAATCTATTTATATATAATATATTATCTTCATATATAAAATAGATTAGCGCTAGCAGTGATACTATGACGAAATACATTTTTACCCTCCATATTTAGTATATTATTATATTTATTTATTGTCTAGATATAAATAAAACTAGTGATTAATC
>JAEEZR010000040.1 GCA_016292035.1 Caryophanales bacterium | reverse complement strand
TCTTATAAGATGTAACAGCATCTATTTCTTCGGGTTTAACTATTACTCTAAGTTCTCTACCAGCTTGCATTGCAAATGTCTTTTCAACTCCATCAATTGAGTTACCAATTTCTTCAAGTTGTTCAAGTCTCTTAATATAGTTTTCTAAGCTATCGTTTCTAGCTCCAGGTCTTGCAGCTGAAAGTGTATCAGCTATGGCAACTAACTCACTTATAATTGAAGTTGGTTTCTTATCTCCATGGTGACTTTCAATAGCATTTATTACTACTTCTCCTTCACCATACTTTTTAGCTATGTCAGAACCTAGCTCTACATGTGATCCTTCAATCTCAAAATCGATTGCCTTACCAATGTCATGTAAAAGTCCCGCTCTCTTAGCTAAATTAACATTCTCTCCTAGCTCTGCAGCTAAAAGCCCAGTTAAGTTAGCTACTTCAATAGAATGCTTTAAAACATTTTGACCATAACTCGTTCTAAAGTTAAGTTTACCAATTAAAGTAATTAATTCAGGGTTAATTTTAGCTAAACCTAAATTAAATAAAGCTTCTTCACCTTTTTCTCTAATCTTAGTCTTAAAGTCTTCACTTACTTTGTCATATAACTCTTCTATTCTAGCAGGATGAATTCTACCATCCTTGATTAATTGCTCTAGTGTTACTCTAGCAATTTCTCTTCTTAAAGGATCAAAACTAGAAAGTACTATTACTTCAGGAGTATCATCAATAATTAAATCTACACCTGTAATAGCCTCTATTGTTCTAATGTTTCTTCCTTCCCTACCAATGATTCTACCTTTCATCTCATCACTAGGTAGTGTAACTGTAGTAACAGTTTGTTCACTTGCAACATCAGTTGCATATCTTTGCATGCTACTAACTAGATAGCTTTTAGCTTTTTTATCAGCTTCTAATTTAGCATCATTTTCTCTTTCTCTTAGATATACAGCTATTTCTTTAGACATATCTTCTTCAACTTTTTTCATAACTAAATCTTTAGCTTTATCTTTAGAAAGACCGGATATTTTACTTAATTCCTCAATTTGTTCTTTTAGGACATTCTCCACTTTTGCATTTTTTTCTTGAATTTCTTTTTGCTTTGCTAATAAATCTTTATCACGAGAGTCTAATGCTCTCTCTCTTTCAGTTAATAATTCATCTCTTTTGTTTAAATTATTTTCTCTTGTTTCAACAAGTTCTTTAAGTTCAAGAACTTCTTTTTTCTTTTCTTTTACTTCTTCATCAGTTTGTTGTTTAATCTTATAGCTTTCTTCTTTTAATTCTAAAAGTCCATCTCTCTTTGCTTTTTCAGCATCACGAGTGGCCCTTTCTATTAATTTATTAGCTTCGGCTTTAGCACTTACTCCTCTTAATTTATTAAATATAAAAGTAAGTATGACACCTACAAATAATCCAATAACTACTAGCAAAATGGAGAAAAATGGTTCTTTCATATTTATTCCTCCATCTATTATTTCGAAGTTATCACTTCTATTTATATTGTAATATTTTTTAATTAGAAAATCAACCAAAATAAAAATGCTCAAAAAGAGCATTTATTATTAATTACATTGTTTTATCGTTAGTGTCACTTAAGTTCATTAAAACAGTAACAAACTGACTAGCATACATAGGCTTATTCTCTATAGTTTCATAAAAAACTTTATCATATTCACTATCATTTACAGGGTAACCTGATTCTTCAGCATTTCTATAAGCAGTTTTATTATTATATGCATTAGAAATTAATTCACAAACAACACACTCAAATAACAAATCTGCATCCTCTTTAGTAATGTTATCCATAAGAATAAGAAGTTCATTCCCATCACTAGCAAGTATTTCTTTAGCTTTCCCTGCTATAAAGTTAGGGTCAAATTCATACATCTCACTAGCAATTTCTCTTACAGTATCAAAATATTTTTCCTCTAAATCAGTCCTAGCAGTATACATTAAATCTTCATTACCAAGTAAATCATAAAAAGAACTACTCATAACCTCACCTCTATTTTCATTATAACATAAAAAAACTCGCAAATGCGAGTTTTAATTATTCAGCTACTTTAAAACCATAATGTTCTCTTACCTTAGTTTCAAGTTCATTCATTAATTCCTTGTTTTCTTTTAGTAAAAGTTTAACATTTTCTTTACCTTGACCAATCTTTTCGCCTTTGTATGAATACCAAGCTCCGGATTTTTCTAAGATATTTAATTCAGAAGCAATATCGATTACTTCTCCTTCTCTGCTTACTCCTTCACCATACATGATTTCAACTTCAGCGCTCTTAAATGGAGGAGCTACTTTATTTTTAACTACTTTTATAACAGTCTTATTACCTACTACCTCATTGCCCACTTTAATCTGTTCTGCTCTTCTAACGTCTAATCTAACTGAAGAATAGAACTTTAATGCTCTTCCACCAGGAGTAGTTTCTGGGTTGCCAAACATAACTCCTACTTTTTCTCTTAATTGGTTAATAAATATACAAATAGTATTTGTTTTATTAATAGCGCCAGAAAGTTTTCTAAGAGCCTGACTCATTAATCTTGCTTGAAGACCAACGTGAGAGTCTCCCATTTCTCCCTCTATTTCAGCTTGTGGAACTAATGCAGCAACTGAGTCAATTACTATAATACTCATAGCTTCACTTCTAACTAGTGCTTCACATATTTCTAATGCTTGCTCCCCAGTATCTGGTTGTGAAAGCAATAATTCATTAATATTTACTCCTAAATTTTTAGCATATACTGGATCAAGTGCATGTTCTGCATCAATGAAAGCAGCTCTACCACCTTGCTTTTGAACCTCAGCAATAGCATGAAGTGCAAAAGTAGTTTTACCACTTGATTCAGGTCCATATATTTCAATTATTCTTCCTTTAGGATATCCTCCAACTCCTAGTGCAACATCAAGTGCAATACTACCAGTTGAAACAACATCTATATTTTTAAGCCCTTCTTCTCCTAATTTCATAATTGAGCCTTTACCAAATTGCTTTTCTATATCAGCAAGTACTTGCTCAAGCGTTTTATCTTTTTCAGTTTGTTTTGTCATTTTTTCCTCCTACTGTATTTACATTGTACAATGTAATTTAATGTTTGTCAACACTTTTTCGAACACTTGTTTTATAAAACAATTATTTTATTTTTAATAACAACTCTAAGCTTATTTTATAGGATTAAAAATAAATAGTCAATAAAAAAGAAAGCATTTTGCTTTCTTACATTAAATACTTTTTATTGTTTATATAATACTCTACTGCACTTACTACAGAAAAGACTGTGGCAGTCATAATAAGCATGTCTGCTATTCTAAGTCCCCATATTTCAAATGGTAGATTATAAAACAACATTAGTGTAACACCACTCATCATTAATATAGTTTTAATCTTTCCTGCTTTGCTTGCTGCAACAGCTCCGCTTTTATTTCCAGCCACCATTTTAATGGCATCTACAGCTATATCTCTAGATACAATAACTACTGGTATTATTACACTTATAAATCCTTGATAAGCTAAAATTATTAATACTCCATTAACTAAAAATTTATCAGCAATAGCGTCAAGTACTTTACCAAAGTCAGTTACCATATTGTTTTTTCTAGCAATATACCCATCTATAAAATCACTACATGCTGCTATTAAAAATAATACACCGCAAATTAAATACTTGATATCAACTCTTAATGAAGGGGTAACAACTAATTCCTTAGTACTTATCCCTATTCTCTCAAGTGGTACTATTAGTAGAATTAAAATAAAAAATGATAAAATAATTCTAGATAACGTAATCTTATTAGGCAAGTTCATATATTTTTTCACATCCCTCATTATTGAAATCAGATTTTCTACTACTTAATATAACATTCATTATTATTAAAGTAAGAGAAACTAAAATAACAGTTATAACACTCAAATAAACAACAGGTTTAATCTTTGCTTTTCTCACTTTTTTTCTTGTATATGGAGAACTAATTCTATTTATTTCTTCTTTATCTTGTTCTTTTTCTATTTCTTTTATTTTTTCCTCTATCTCTTCTACAGGAATCTTAGAAGTAAAATCAAAAACAAAATCATTAAATTCTTCCATAACCATGTTTTCATCTACATTTAAGTATTTAGCATATTTTTTAACTAAATCTTTAAGAAAAAAAATATCTTTAAAAGCATTAACATTACCGTCTTCAAGGTTTTCTAGCTGTGCTACTGAAACTTCCATATCACCAGCAGCTTCTTCAACCTTAATGCCTATTTCTTCTCTTTTTTCCTTAAACAAAACACCTATATCCTTCATAGTAATGCTCCTTAATTTATTATAAATATCTAATAAGCCATTTTCTGTACTTTCCTAAGAAAGCGGTAAACATTTATCTAGCTTTAATAGCTCCCTTGCCTTTTTCTATTCATTAGCAAGGACTCCCCTACCAAATTTGGGTTTCTCGCTCGTGGGGTTTACGGATTCGTCTCACTCCCTTTATTCCTAAAGGGCATCGTCACTATAGCACTTTTACACCTATTCAAAGAAGATCTTTCTTTTTTCGGAGCCGTTAGCCATTAGGCTACCCAAAGTTATTTTTTCCCTTGGCACGAACACTTATGGCCATCACAGGACCATGCGAGTATGGACTTTCCTCTACATAATAATATGCAGCGTTTACCTAAGATATTTATTATTCATCTTTATCTTCGCCGTAAACTATCTTCTCTAGTTCACTAAGTCTTCTTAAAATATCTACATTAGTTACACCTTTATTATTTTCAGCAACACTTAAGGTAGACTTAAGATTTCTTATTTCAGCTTTTAACTGAGCATTCTCAGCCATTAGTTCTTTTAACTCATTTTTATATTTAGCAATCCATTTATCATATTCTTGATAATCTCCGATTACTATATCTAAAAATTTATCAACCTCCTGAGGCCTATAACCCCTTGCATCAATTTTAAAATCTTTATCAAGGATGTCTTTAGTAGTTAAAACAACTTTTTCTTCCATCTTTTAAAGCCTCACTTTCTAGTATAATTATAAAGATAAAAAGCCTCTTTGTCAAATAGATAAAGGGGCTTTTTTACTTAATTTTCTTATTATTAAGTTCTAAAATATCATAAGTTATTTCATTAATAACATCATCGAAAATATCAACAAGTTTTTCTTTTATATTTATCACCTCTAAAAGAAATATAACTTATTAATAAAAACGATGCATTAAATTAGACAAAACTAGTTAAATTTTTTACCTACTAATTCTTTATTACCATTAATATAGTCAATAGAATTCATCTCTTTCTTACCAAAAGGTTTAAGCTTTTTAATAATAATAGATTTATCTAAGCATCTAACAGTAATTCCTTCTTTATTAGCACTCGTTATTTCACCAATAGATCCACTAGTGCTTTCACTAATAACTGATTCAAGAATCTTTACCTCTTCCCCATTTAAAACAGCAAAAGCAGTTGGAAATGGATATAATCCTCTTATTTGATTAAAAACTTCTCTAGCAGTTTTATTAAAATCTATTTTCTCTTCTTCTCTAGTAACATTATAAGCAAATGTAACTTTACTCTCATCTTGTTTTATTCTCTCGTTAGTCCCTTCAAATATAGATGGAAGTGTTTCCATAAGTAATTTACTACCCATAATGCTTAGTTTATCATGTATAGTTCCAACATTATCACTATCTAGTATAGGAGTAGCTTCCTCTTTAATAATGTCTCCATTATCCATCTTTTCATCCATATACATAATAGTGATGCCTGTTTCTTTTTCTCCATAAATAATAGCCTTATGAAGAGGAGCTCCTCCTCTTAACTTAGGAAGTAAAGATGCGTGAACATTAATACATCCATATTTTGGATAGTCAAGAATTGCTTTAGGTATAATTTGTCCATAAGCACATGTAACTATAATATCGCATGGAGTATTAATAACTTTATCAAAATCTTCTCTAATCTTAGTAGGCTGGAAAACCTCTATATTATTTTCAAGTGCCACCTCTTTAATAGGAGTATACTTAAGTTCTTGTTTTCTTCCTACTAATTTATCAGGTTGAGTAACTACAAGTACTACATTAGTTTTTTCTATTAAACTTCTAAGCACAGGAGTAGCAAACTCTGGAGTACCCATAAATATAACTTTTTTATCTTTCATAATTATCCCTCCTAAATATTATATATTTAATTAAAGTAAATTTAAAGGATTAATATTAATATCCACTTTTACTTTATCAGTTACATATAAATCATTAATATCTCTTAAAGTATTCATTAAGTTCTCTTCTTGTCTATACTTAATAATTATTTGAAAATAATAATTATTCTTAAGTTTAAACACACTAGCAGTAGAAGGCCCTAGAATAATGAAATTATCACTTAGATTCTTATCTAAATAATTTTTAATCTTAACAGCTTCATTTCTAGATACTTCATAGTCTTTACTACTAATCTTAATAGAAGCTAAATAGTAATAAGGTGGATACTTAAGTGTTTTTCTAATAGACATTTCTTTATTATAAAAACTAATAAAATTATACTCTTCTAACGATTTTAAAACATAGTTATCAGTGTTATATGTTTGAATAATAACTTCACCAGGAAGATCAAATCTAGATACTCTTCCCGCAGTTTGCATCAAAAGTTCAAAAGTCCTTTCACTACTTCTAAAGTCAGGTATATTAAGTGAAGCATCAGCATTAATAACGCCTACTAAAGCTACATCTTTAAAATTTAATCCTTTACTAATCATCTGAGTACCAACTAAAATATCATATTCATGATTCTTAAATGATTCTATTATTCTTTGATGAGATCCTTTATTAGAAGTAGTATCTAAATCCATTCTAACTACCCTAGCAGTAGGAAACTCTTTGTTAATAAGTGACTCTAGTTTCTCTGTACCAAGACCCAAATCCTTAATAGCATCCTCATGACACGATGGACAAACACTGCTCATCTTTGTACTATACCCACAGTAATGGCATCTTAAATTATTAGTACTCTTGTGATAAATCAAACTTATATCACAGTTAGGGCATTTCCATGTATATCCACATGAAGAACAACTCATAAATGTAGAATATCCCCTTCGATTTAAAAGAATAATAACTTGATGATTCTTTTCTATTTCTTCATTAATTCTTCTTTTTAAAGTAGAGCTAATAACATAATTTCTTTTTTTAGCTTCTTCATTCATATCTACAGTAGTTATCTTAGGAAGCTTATTACTTATTCTACTTTCTAAACTAACAAGTTTATAAACGCCTTTAAGGCCTCTTGCATATTCTTCTAAAGATGGAGTTGCACTTCCCATTAGTACTTTAGCATTATAACTTTTAGCCCTAAAAATAGCTATATCAATAGCATTATACTTTGGATTAACATCTTGTTTAAATGAACTACTAGAGCATTCATCTATTATTATTAAACCAATATTAGTTAAAGGTGCAAACACAGCGCTTCTAGCGCCTACTACAATAGATACTTCCTTAGAAGCTATTCTTCTATACTCGTCATACTTCTCTCCCTCAGATAAAGAACTATGAAGAACTGCAACACTTTCTCCAAATTCGCTCTTAAATCTATTAACTATCTGAGGAGTTAAACTAATCTCAGGAACTAACATAATAACTTCTTTTTTAGAAGCAATAACATCCTTAATAAGTTTAATATATATTTCAGTTTTACCACTTCCAGTAACGCCATATAAAAGTATATTAGGGTTATTACTATTTTTAATCTCATCATATGCTCTTTTTTGTTCAGATGTTAACTTTACATCACTTACATTTTCTTTTAAATAGTCAACCTCTCTGTTAACCTCTACACTTTTAGTAAGAACTATGTTTTTATCAATTAGATTCTTAAGTGAAGAGCAATATATACTACTTTGTTCTACCTCTTCTTTATCCATTAAAAGATTAATAATACTTATTTCCTTTACACTTCTTTTATGCTCTTCTATATACTTATTTACATCTATATTTTTATTAAGAAAAACCATAGTTTTACTCTTAATATTTAAATTAGTTTTATTACTAGCCTTTAATGCTTTAGGAAACATAGCTTGATAGCAAGATATTAAAGTAGATAAATAATTTCCCTTCATATATTTACCTAACATTAATAACTCTTCATTTAAACAAAAAGTATTCTCTACTACTTCTATTATTTCTTTGTACTCCATAGAATCATCGATATCACTTTTTAAATCCATGACAAAACCTTCGACAATACTCTTGCCAAATGGAACTCTTACTTTATTCCCAACTTTAATATTATTAATTAAATCATTTGGAACAATATAATCAAAAGTTTTATCAAGCATCTTAGTGCTATATTCTATAAGTACACTAGCTATCATAAATACTCCTAAAACATATCTATAAGACTATCTAGCCTATCAATTACTTTAAATCCTTTACCATTTAATTTAGTAGAAAATCTAACAGGAATTCCGCCTTCACTTTCCCACTCTCTTAAATTACCACTATAGTCATCAACTAAAATAGCTCCTTCAGTATGAACCATCTTAGTCTTACTAATCTCTTTAGGACATATAATAACAGTAATATCTTTAAAATGTTTTCTAATAAATCTTACTTTATCAGCGCCCTCTTTAATACTATTACAATGTGTAAGTATATTAACATCAAACTTATTACTATCAATTAGTTTTTGAATGCAATTTAAACTATCACAAAGTACATATTTTTCTTTTAATATAGTCTTAAAATCAAAATTACTATAGAAATTACTATCAGTTCTAGATACTCCTGCCTTATCAGCTGCTTCATATAAAAGAGGAATTGTATCTAATATAACTCCATCAAAGTCTATATATAATTGTTTCATACTTACATCACCATATTTTTATTATATTGACCACATAATTGTTTGTCAATCAAAACAAAATAAAACTTTCAAATAACTATTTGAAAGTTTTATGTTTTTAAAAATCACCTAAAGAATAATCAACTGATGGTAAAAGCAGATTAGCTTGAAAACCACCATGAGAATCGAAAGATCCAGCAGAATCGAAACTAATATTAACTAAACTTGATATATTTCTAACTTTTATTAAAATATATCCAGAAGGATATGAAGAAGTAGCAGTAGAGCCACCTGTAATAAGATTATCCATATTACCAAAAACATGAGGACCATCGTTTCTTTGATTTCCATACAATACCAAAGGCTCAATATAGTTGTTTTGAACGGATTGTGCAATAGTATAACTATTTCCATTAGCATAGTTTAATTTGAAATTTGATAATGATGCAGAAGAAGTACCCCAAGTTCCATATATTTGGATATATAGCCACGCATTTGAAACGCTTTGTGTTAAATCAAAACTATTACTGCCACTTACTATATGGCTATAATCATATGCTTCTCCATAAGGAGCAGATGCAATACGTGAAGAGTTTTCGTGACATGCACTAAATAAATGTTGTACTTTTGAAAAATTTCCTGCTTCATATGTAGCAGCCGTATTTTCCATCGAACTTACTACCTGACCATCGCACGTATAATAAATCTTATTTAATCTTGATGATGATATAAC
>JAEEZR010000039.1 GCA_016292035.1 Caryophanales bacterium | reverse complement strand
TAGAATCTTTTTCTTTTTTATATTTAATACTATTATTAATAATCTGATTAATAATAAATTCAAGCCATTTTCTATCAGTACTTATACTTTTTGAATTAATAGAAGTACTAAAATCAATGTTGTTTAAAAGTAAATCATCTTTATTCTTAATACTAACTTCTCTAATTACATCCTTTAAATCAACTTCATTTATTACAAAATCCTTTTCAGTATTTTCACTTCTTACATAATAAAGAACTTCATCAATACTATTATCTAGTCTTCTAATAATAGATAAAAGATCTTTATCATACTTTTGATTATGGCACTTTAACACTAAGCTAGAAATAGGTATTTTAACTTCATGAATCCATATTTCTACAAATTCTTTAAACTCTACTATATTTCTCTTATATTCATTAATTGCTTCTATCATTGATTTATTTATCTCATAAAGAGAATTAACTATTATTTTTTCTTCATAAGTAGTAGGCTCTTTTATAGTTTCAAGTATTAAATACTTCTCAGTTAATTTATCTAAACTATTAAGATAAGATTTATAAAAAATATTCTTTCTTAAAAAACTATATAAACTAATAATAAAACCACTTAATAGTAATAGAAAAATACATATAATTAATAAATATATATTGGTTTTAAATACATATAAAAGTATTACTAATAAAATAGTAGTAATTAAATATATTAAAATATTAACTATGTTATCTTTTAAATAATCTTTATATTTCATATTATACGGTATCCTATTCCTTTTCTAGTTTCAATTATATTGTCATATCCAAGTTCTGATAACTTAGTTCTAAGTCTACTTATATTAACAGTTAAAGCATTTTCATTTATATACTCATCATTATTCCATAAATCAGTCATTAGTTCATCCTTAGTAACTATTCTATCTTTATTAGAAAGTAATAAATTAAAAATTATTATTTCATTTTTAGTTAAAATTATTTCTTTATCACTGCTCTTAACAATACCTTTACCTATATCAAAAGTTAAATCTTTATATGAAATAGTATTTTTATTTTGATCACATCTTTTAAATAAAGCATTTATTTTAAGAAGTAAAATAGTTGGATTATAAGGCTTAGTAACGTAGTCATCTGCCCCATAAGAATAAGACACTACTTCATCTACTTCGCTTTCTTTGCTAGTAACCATAATAACTGGAGTATTAATCTTTTTTCTTAAATTTTTAAGAAGCATCTCACCATTAATAAAAGGAATATTAATATCAAGAAGTATTAAATCAGGATTGTTTCTTATTATCTCATTTTCAGCATTTTCAAAATCATTTAATATAACTGCATCAAAGTCAGAAGATTTAAGTAAGAGCTGAAGTTCATTAGCAATTACACTATCATCTTCCACTATCATTATTTTTTTCATAAGACTCACCTAGGTATATTATATCATTAAATAAATAATTCTTCTCTTACAATTTTGTAATAAAAAAGACTAGATTACTCTAGTCTTCATATTCATCTAAAAACGAATGCTCTTCCTTATTCTTTTTATATCCAATAACGCAGTTTAAATTAACATTAGAAAGAGCAGTAAATATATTCATATCTACATCTTTATTAACCTTTCTAAGTTCTTCAATTAGTTTTTTCATTTCTTTTCTCTTACTCATATTTTCATCCACATAAGTAGCTTCTTCAGTAAACCTGCAAGCACAATTAATAAATGTAAGATCATTATGATTGGCCCAAGCTTTAACACTAGATTCTTTAACTAAATATAAAGGTCTAATAAGTTCTAATCCCTCAAAGTTATCACTATGTAGTTTAGGCATCATTGTCTTAACTTCAGCTCCATAAAACATAGATAAAAGCGTAGTTTCAATGACATCATCAAAATGATGACCTAACGCTATTTTATTACAACCAAGTTCTTTAGCTTTAGCATATAAAAAGCCTCTCCTCATCCTAGCACATAAATAGCAAGGACTTTTACCACCATTATTATTAACAACATCAAATATATCAGAGTGGAAAATCTCAATTGGTACATTTAAAGTATCAGCATTTTTCTTAATTAAATCATCATTTAAAGAAGAATATCCCGGATTCATAACAACGTAGCGAGCACTAAATTTAACATCAGAATGTCTTTCTAACTCTTGAATACACTTAGCAAGTAAAAAAGAGTCTTTTCCTCCGCTAATACATACCATGACTTTATCATTAGCATTAATAAGCTTATATTCTTTAACAGCTTTAACAAACTTAGCCCATATTTCTTTCCTATAAGTAGTAATAATGCTTCTTTCTATTTCTTTATACTTTTCCATTTAAACTGGCTCCTTTAATCATCAAATAACCATTTAGTATTATATCAAAAAAGACTAGCTTTAACTAGTCCTTTATTAAAACGATCTAGATGATCCTCCTCCACCACTAGATCCTCCACCTCCATGGAATGAAGAACCACTGCTGTGGTAAGAATGTCCTGAAGAGTATCCTCCTCTTCCACCATAAGATCTAGAAGACGGATCCCCTAAAATAGCCAAATTGAATATAGTTCCTATAAATGCAAAAGAAACTGCTGCTCCAACATCATACTTAGCTACTATAAAGAATAATGCTATTGTTATACTTTCTAATATACAAAATGCAATAACTCTAGTTTTTTTAGAAGAAAATCCAATAGCTAATAATACTACAGTAGCTAAAAGTTTACTACCAAGTAGTGTTAATACATACTCAGGAAGTTCTATTTCACCATCTGCTTTATTTGCTTTAGATATCTCACCGGTATAACCTTCCTCACTAGCTACTACTTCAAAGAAAGCTTTATATCCGTTTAGCATCCCTTCACTAAAGTTATTATCTTTATAGTATGGAATCATGTACTCATCCTGCATTCTTCCAGTTTTTCCATCGGGTAATATGCCCTCAAGGCCATAACCAACTTCCACTCTAGACTTTCTTTCGTCAAGTGCTAGAAGAAGAAGTAAACCATTATTTTTTTCCTTATCTCCTATACCAAAATGTCTAAATAACTCAGTAGCATAGCTTTCTATATCTTTTCCTTCAAGATCTTTAACAGTCACTACAACTATCTGAGCAGATGTTTCGTTATATAGTTTAACACTATTATCAAAAATATAACTTTCTACTTCATCAGTAAGTATATCAGCGTAGTCGTTTACATAAAACTTATCAGTAGGCTCAACTATCGCACTAACATTAACTGGAAATAATACTAATAAAAATAATAATGTAAATATTTTATTCAAAGCTAACTTGTGGAACTTCATTTGCATTCTCCGTAGCTTTAAAGTATTCTCTTTCCTTAAAGTTAAACATATTAGCAATTATAGAATTAGGTATCTTTTTAATATATGCATTATATTCATTAACTGCATCGTTATAGTCTTTTCTAGATGTAGCTATTCTATTTTCACTACCAGATAGTTCATCCATTAAAGTAATGAAATTAGTGTTTGCCTTTAAATCAGGATAGTTTTCTACAACTACTAAGAAATTATTAAGTGCTTTAGTAAGTTCACTATCAGCACTTGCTTTTTCAGTTAAATCTTTAGCATTAACTAATTTAGTTCTAGCTTCAGTTACTTTATTAATAGCTTCTTGTTCATGACTCATAATACCTTTAACAGAATTAACTAAGTTTGGTATTAAATCAGCTCTTCTTTGAAGATATGTATCAATATCTGAATACTTAGAATCAATCTTTTCATTTAATGAAACCATAGTATTATATTTTCCAAAAAAGAAAGCTACTACTAAAATAACAATTGCAGCAAATACGCCTATTCCTATTAAACCTTTCTTCATTTTATCATCTCCTTATAATGAAATTATAACATAAAAAAACTAGAATAAACTAGTCTTATTTTTCCTTTTTATTAATAATAAACAAAGTAGATGCTATTATTAAAAAGATTCCTCCAAAAAACATAAACTCAGAGTTTTTAGTAATTAAATAAAGTAGAAAACCTAATGCACCAAAACCATAAATAATTCTTATAATCAAATCTTTCTTCATATAAGTATTATAACAAAAAAGACTAGTATTAGCTAGCCTTATATAGTCCATTTTTGGACATTATTAACTCTTTTATATTTATTTGGTTTCAAACATCTAACATCAGCTATACCATCTACGGTTTCATTGCAAGTTTTAACATTAAAAGCTTGCTCATTTTCACCAACCACTTCAAGTAGTCTAGGTTCTTCACCTTTTCTACCAAAAATATAATATCTTCTACTAAAATCAAAGAAATCACGTAGTAGTTCATTGGTTCCTTCGAAATCTTTTCTATTTCTTTTAATATAATAATCGAATCTAAATTTTTTATCTACGCAAGCACAAAACATATTTTCACGTTCTAAATAATCAACACATATACTTTTGACGGAAGTGTCTTCTCTCTCAGAATATTTATCATAGTAGTAAGCAACGCTATATTTTGTGTTATATTTTTCTAATAGCTCCTTAGCCACCTTTGAATTTGTTTTAACACTGCATGCATCTTGAATTACATATCCAATAAAGTCTTGCTTATCATTAAAACTCTTGCTTATGCAGCGATGATATTCAGAATCATCCTTTATAAAGAAAATACAATATCCACTATGACCATCAAAATTACATAAACATGGATCAGTTTGCAATAGATAGTTAACGCCTGTCTTTCTATCCATTCTAACAAGTTCTTCAATTCTCCATCCTTTACCATTATCTAGATATAGCCAGTCATCATCATCTTCCTCTTTTTTGAAAATATCAGTAAAATCACGGTATGTGTATATATCAATATACTCTTCTGATTCTGCTACTACATCCACTTGTTTATCGTTTACTCTAATAAATTTCATGATATCACCTTTTATGAAGCTTATAATAACAAATAAATACTATAAAAGCAATAAAAAATTAGTACTAACTAGTCTTTAATAATTACTCAAATATTTAGTAATACAATATTCCCCCGTGAATTAAATACTGCACTAATAAAAGTAATAAACTTATAAAAATACTACATAATAATACATGAACACTTTCCTTTTTATCTTTATACAAAATAAATAACAAAATGAATCCTAAGAAGTCTATAATTGTTTGAAATAAAAACTTATGATTAATAATAACAGAACTTAATGTACATATTGATTCATAAGCTAATAGTCCAAGAGGAAGAGATAAAGCTACTACTCCATATTTATCATTATTCTTAGCTTGATATGTAATAATTGCACATATACCACATACAAAAGATGGTATTAACCAAGCTAAAGACTGCATAGCGGCGTTACCTATTCCAGTAAATCTAGGAAACTCAAATGGAAGTAATAAATGTACAAAGAAAAAAGAAGAATTCATAAATCCAAAATACAAAAAAGTATTAATAGCAGCTAGCTTCCAATTTTCTGATTGCATTAATACAATCATTCCTGTAACAGCCCAAATACCTAAAGAACCAGAAAAAGATGAAAATGTCCAAATGTTATCACCAGAAATCAGATCAAGAAGAGCGCATAAGCTTCCCATAAGTATTCCCAAAACAATAACTCTAATAAATGATTTAACATCTTTTTTCAAAACAAAACTCATAAAGCTAATCACCGAAGTAATTATATCATAAAAAAAGACTAGATTTATCTAGTCTTTGTTTAAATCTATTTTTATCTCTTCAATTATATGCCCAATATTACCTTCACCAGCATATCTAGTCATATCAAAGAAATTATCATTGACATCTACCCATTCAAGCTTATTAACTTCTTCTACTAACTCTACTTCTTTATTTAGTATTCCATAATAAACTTCTAATGACTTAT
>JAEEZR010000038.1 GCA_016292035.1 Caryophanales bacterium | reverse complement strand
TTCCCGATTGAATTTGAATACAAATTTAATGGCGAGAAAAGTTTAACTCAAGAAATACTTATCAAAAAAACAGACTTAGATGAATACTCAATCATAAGACCCAATACAATGAAATTATTTACTTATGATTCGGAAATAGATACTAAAGGAATTCCTAAAACAGCGACTCTTAAATTCCAGTATCCTGCTCCAATGGATAATTCCTTAAAAGGTCTAATCCAAGTAGATTCAAGAGCTAATCTATCAATATATTTTTATAAACAAGAAACAGATGTTGAATACACATATTTATATTTTGATATGAGAAATGTTTCATCTGGTGAAAAACAAAAAATAAGAGTAAAAAAATTAGTTGTTAATGACAAAATAATAGAAGCAGATGACATAGAAGAAGAATCATATTTCTTATCCGAAAAACTATTCTATATAAAAATACCAAGACAAAGAATAGCTAAAGTAAATAAATTTGCTATATCATTCTTTATAATCTTAAATGAAGATCAAAAAAATGAACAAATATATATAACTAAAGAATTCACTCATGCTGAATGATTTCCTTTGTAAAAAGATAAATACTATGTTATTATACATAATTAAAGAAGGTGTTATTTATGGATAGAATATGGCATAGCTTATATAAAGAAGCCAAAAAAAGAGTTGATTCAAAAAGAATACCTCCATTTATAGAATATGGTAATAACTGCTGTGCAATCTTAACAACAAATAACAACATATATACAGGAACATCTATTACTTCTAATACTAGTTTAAATAGTACAGCCGAAAGAAGTGCTATAACTAATATGCTTAATAATGGAGAACAAACCATTACTAGAATGTTAATCTTAAACGAATTAGAAGAGTTAATAAAACCAAGTCCTGATTGTCTAGACTGTTTACTAGAATTAGGAAAAGACTTTGGTGATATAGAAATCCTTCTTGATGCTAAAGACGGAACCACAGCCAAATTAATAGATGTACTACCAATATGGTGGGGAACATATCGAAATAAAAAGTAGATTATTAATCTACTTTTTTTAATATATCAATAAAAGCATTAGCACCAAAACTATGATAAGAATTCTTAAGTGTTATTAAAGCAAATCCAACTTTTGGTACATCATATTCTGTATGTAACTTAAATATTGAACCATCTTTAATTTCTTTTTCTGCATATTCTTCTGTAACAAATCCTATACCTAATCCAATCTTAACAAACTCTTCTAATAACCCAGCACTAGCTATTTCTAACTTACTACTAATTTCAATATTATACTTTTGACAATATTTTTCTAAAACATTACGTGAAGTAGAAGGGGACTTAGGAAGTAGAATAGGATACATATTTAATTCTTTAAAAGAAATAACTTTATCTTTTAAATACTCATAGTTTTTACCAGCTATAAAGCAATGATGTAATACTCCTAATCTGTTTACTTCTAAATCGTTATCTTCTTCATCTTCTTCCTTAGCAATTAGAATATCCAAAGAACCATCTTTTAATTTAGTTCTTAAAATACTACTAGGATCAGTAAATATTTGAATAGCTATATTTGGATACTGTTTATGAAATTGATCCAAATATTTTAAAAGATACAATTTGGCTAGAGTAGTACTAACTCCAATTCTAACAATTCCAGTTTCTAACTTCTTTAAATTAGAAAACTGTTTCTCAGCCATTTCAAAGCAATTCATACCTTGTTTAATAAAGTTATAAATCTCTTGACCGTTATCAGTTAAAATAACTCCTCTTTTAGTTCTAATAAATAATTCTCCACCTAGCTGTCCTTCTAAAGTCTTGATTTGTTTTGTAACTGCTGGTTGAGAAATCATTAACTTCTCAGCTGCTTTCGTAATATTACCTAGTGTAGCTACTTCATAGAATACTCTGTACAATTCGAAATTAACATTCATATCATAACCTCCCGTTATCACAAACATTAAAAAAAGATATTTTTATTATAATAAATATTATTATATAATTCAATCAGAAAGAAGGAATATGATGAGTAAAGCTGATCTTCACATCCATACAACTCATTCTGATGGTTCCAAAACACCAAAAGAAATAGTTGGTATGTGTCAACAATTAGATATTAAAACTATGGCTATTACTGACCATGATAATATTGAAGGATCAAAAGCTTTAATAGAAAGTCATCCTTCTGATATGACAGTATATAGTGGAGTAGAATTAACCATTAAATCAGATACTGGTCGTATGCATATGTTAGGTTATAACATTGATTTAGATAATCATGCTTTAAATGCCTATTTACGAGAAAATAAGAATGTCTCTATATACAATTTATTACTATATATAGAAATAATTAAAAAAGACTTTGGTCTTCCCATAACAGATTATGAAATAGAAGCTATAATATCTAAACCAGGAAATATAGGTAGACCAGATATAGCGGTCTTACTTATTAAAAAAGGAATATGTTCTACTGTCGAAGAAGCTTTCTCCAAGTATTTAAGACATGCCTATCAAAAAGCAAGTAAAGTAAAAAAAGGAATTAACTATCGACAAGGAATAGACTTGATAAAAGGAGCAGGTGGTATACCTGTTCTAGCACATCCCAATTCTTTATTACTAGATGATGAAAGATTAGAGAAAAAAGTAAAAGAGATGAAACATCATGGTTTAGAAGGAATAGAATCTATTCACATAAACGAAAATGCTAAAGAAAGATTCTTTTATCATAGCTTAGCTGA
>JAEEZR010000037.1 GCA_016292035.1 Caryophanales bacterium | reverse complement strand
TTTTAATAATCTATTTTCTTGTTTCAAATTAGCATTTTGATCTAAAAATTTTATAATAAAACAATCTTCTTCACTGATTAGTTCTAGAAATCCAATTCTATCTTTTCCAGTATTTACTGAAGTCATACATGGAGCTGTAACAGTCATGCTTAATTGATCTACATAGTAGTCGTGAGAATGACCTGCTAATATTAGTTTTGATGGAATATACATTTCTTTAGTACTTGCAGTTTTACATCCATGATATAATCTTATCATTTGATTATCTAGATTAACATAGGATGCTCTAAGTCCAATTAATTCCATATTTCCACATTTTTTATAAAACTTAGGGTCTAATTTATCGTGGTGATTAAATATTAAAGCATTGTATTCATGATTTCCATATATAAGAAATGTTTTTATTCCTTCTACTTTTGGATACGCTCTTTCAATATACTCTTGTTGCCATCTTATAGTCATTCTATACATAAATGGATCAGAGTCTCCCTCGATTAAATCACCAAGGTGAAGTACTGTTTTTATATTGTTTCTTAAGGCATATTTATATGCAACATCAAGTATTCTTTCATTATCATATTTTTCTTTTCGCACATGACTTTCATATTCTTCACCTGTCAGTCTACCTATATGAGTATCAGATATTACTAGGCATTTATTTGAATCTACTTTTGTATTTTCATAGTAATCTTTTATTGCATATAGTAGCATTTGATTATTTGGCTGTGTTTTTAAAATAACATCTATAAAACTATATATGTTTAGTACTGCTGAGTATGATTCAATTTGTCTTAGAGTATAGCCTTGGCTTATTAGCGCTTTTAATGTTTCTACTATGGTTATATTATTTACTTTTTCATCATTAATGTTATTCATATGATATTCAAAAAAAGTCATATTATCCCCTTCTTTTGGTTTAGTATTATATCATAAAATATAAAAAAAACACTATTTAGTAGTGTTTTCTTCATATCTTATTATTTTATTAAATTTAGTGTTTATTTTTTCTACTAGTCCTTTATTAACAAGCACTATTATAGTTACTAATGTTGTATAAAGAAGTGCTAATAAAGCATCTTCAATTACATGCTGTCTTATAAACATTGTTGATAATACTATTAACATAGATATTGTTACTATAAGAGCTCTATATTTTGGTTTTAAATTTTTACTTCTTAGTATAAAGAAACTTGTTGCAAAACAGTATACGCAGTGCATTGATGGAAGACAGTTAACAGCAGGTGTATCTAGTTTATATGTAATAGATACTATCCAGTCTGCTAATGAGTTTACTGTTATTTCTGGTCTTAATACCATTGTAGGATAAACAATAAATGTTATCTGCGCTACAAATCCAGTTAATAGCATTACTAATATTAGGTTTTTAAAGTCTTTCTTATTGTATTTATATACTAAAAAAGTATTTAATATTATAAATGGATACCATATATCATAGAAATAAACAAAGTGTTTAATAAATGGAACTTCTAAAAATGTATCCATAATAAAAAAATTAGTTTCAAATGCTTTAACTAAGTAGTAAATAAGAGCTTGAAGGCCCATAGTTAATATTAATAATATTATGTAATCCTTATATTTTTTCATGTTTTCATTATATCATTTTTTTACATATTTTGATATAATATTTTTAATTATATGGTGATGATATGAAAAAATTAAAGATTGCTATGTTTATGGATTCTTGGTACCCTGATATAAATGGAGTTATCCTTGTTATGGAAAACTTAATAAAAAATATGAGTGAGTATGCTGATGTTACATTAGTGGTTCCTGAGATGGAGAAAAAATATGATGATAGTAAATATCCATATAGGATAATAAGAGTTAAGAGCATGCCTCTTATAATAGCTAAATATAGACTAGCTTTGGTTGATTTAGAGTATTTCAAACTTAAGAAAATATTTGAAAAAGAAAAATTTGATATAGTTCATATACATTCTCCTTTTGCTATGGGAAAGCTTGGTGTTAAGGTTGCTAGAAATCAAGGTATCCCAGTTGTTTCTACTATGCATACTAGGTGGGAGCAAGAATTTAAACGTTATTTAAAGAGTGGCTTTTTAGCTAATTTATGTGTTAAACATTTAATTAAGACTTTTAATAAATGTGATAATTCTATAGCTCTTAATAAAGCCTTAATAGGCGTGTATGATAATTATGGTTATACAGGAGAATATACTATTATTCCAAATGGAACCGATATGGAAATGGTTAAAGATAAAGATAGGGCTACTAAAATAGTTAATAAAATGTTCAATTTAAATAAAGATGATATGATGTTATTGTTTGTAGGTAGAATTACTACTGTTAAGAATGTATTTTTCATATTAGATGTTTTAAAGGAGCTTAAAAATAAAAACATTAAATTTAAGATGGTATATGTTGGGGATGGCCCTGACTTTGTAAATCTTAAAAAGAAAGTTAAAGAAGCAAAACTAGAAAAAGATGTTATTTTAGCAGGAAAGATAACTGATAGAGAACTTTTAAAATCAATATATTATAGGGCTAATTTATTCTTATTCCCATCTATTTATGATTCTTCTTCATTAGTCCAAATAGAAGCTGCATCACAGGAAACACCATCAGTATTTATAGAAGGCGCTGTTACCGCTGATACAGCTACTAATAATGTTAATGGTTTTACTGCTAGGGATGATGCTAAGGACTATGCTAATAAAATTGAAGAAATTATGAATAACAAACAACTATATGAGACTGTTAAGAATAATGCTAGAAGAGATTTAGCTAAATCTTGGAAAGATATTTCTAAGGAAACTTATAACTATTATTTAAGTATGATAGAAAAAAATACTAAGAGTGCTTAGTATTTTTTATCTTGCTAATTTAAGTGTTAATGTATCTATTTTTTCTTTTTTGCTTAGTTTACTTTTCATTTTATGTATTCTTATTCTTTGGTTTTCATCTATGTTTGATAACAATAATATACTTAATATATCATCCATAATACCAATATGCTCTTTGTTTAATAGTCTGTTATCTATAGTATAATTTAAAATATTTATAGTTTGACTAATTGTTTTTTTAGTAAATTCTTCACTTGTTTCTCTTAAATCATTTACATTATCAAGTCTATCACATAGTTTAATAAGTAATGCCAGACTGCTCATAACTTCCATTTTCTTTTCTAAGTATTCTTCTTTTCCTAGCTTTCTCTTTAAAATAACATCGTTAGTAAGTTCTAGAACTATGCTAGCTACTTTGGGTCCGAATTTGAGCGTTAAGTCTATTAGTGTTGTGTTTGTGTCTTCTATCACATCATGAAGAAGAGCACATATTTTTAAAAAGTTGATGTAGTCTGATCTTCTATAATAGTTGCCTATTAATTTTGATACTCTTATTGGATGATTAACAAAAGGCGCACCTGTTTTTCTAAATTGATTTTTATGTGCTTCAGTGGCAAAATCTTTTGCTTCTTCTACATCTTCATTACTAAAATCTAGAACTGGATATGGCTTATCATGATATACTATTTCTTCATTAAATTGTTTTGATAAATCTAATCCGAAATTATATATTTCTAATATTTCAAAGTTTCTTTGTCTTAACATATATAATATCTCATATATATTATCACTAAATCTTACTGTGTAATAGTCAGTTTTACCCGTTAGGAGATCTTTATAAATAATGACATGACTGTTAATATTATCATTTTTAGATTCAATATAATCAATAGTTCTAATATCTTTCATAAAGTACCTCCTTTATAAAATTTTTATATATATTAACACATTTTTTCTTTCTAAGCAAGTTAACTGTTTTTATTTATTTGAATAGAATATTATTAGTGATTTTTATGATTGATTATTTATTAAGAATAAATCCTATAGTTTTAGCACTTATGGGAGGAATATTTTCTTTTTTAGTAACTAGCGCAGGAAGTGCTTTGGTTTTCTTTTTTAGAAAAGTTAATAAGTCATTATTAGATTATATGATGGCATTTGCTGCTGGAATTATGATAAGTGCTTCTTTCTTTTCTCTCTTAAGTCCTGGAATTGATATGCTTAAAGAACAAGGTAAAAGTTCTTTCATCATTTCTTCTATTAGTTTTTTAGCTGGAGGATTATTTATAGTCATTAGTGACCATATTATTAATAAACTTTATAAGAAAAAAAGCAAACTTAAAAGAGACATTCTTTTAGTTTCTAGCATTACTATTCATAATATACCTGAAGGAATGGCAATAGGTGTAGCATTTGCTTTTCTATTTTCTAATAATAGTGTTGGTTCTTTAATGAATGCTATTATGATTACTCTAGGTATTGCTATTCAAAATTTTCCAGAAGGATCTAGCATATCTCTTCCTCTTAGAAGAGATAAAGTAGGTACTTTTAAATCTTTTCTTTTGGGATCAATGAGTGGTTTTGTAGAGATTATTAGTGCTTTAATTGGAGTTTTATTCGCGTCTATAATGATTAATCTTCTTCCTGCTTTTCTTTGTTTTGCTTCAGGTGCGATGATATTTGTTACTACTAAAGAGTTAATTCCAGAGTGTTTAAAGAATAAGAAGAAGAATTTAGTTAACTATGTTATTCTTTTTGGCTTTGCTGTTATGATGATTTTAGATGTTTCACTTGGATAAAAAAAAGACTACCTAGTAGTCTTTTAGTTTGCACGTGCTATAGATATTTTAGTAATTTTGAATCCTCTTTCAATTATTTCTTCTATTTTAACTCTCTTTGCTGCTAATGCTTCTCTTACAGTTATCTTTTCTCCATTAGAGAATTGAATATATACTTTATCAGCTTTGCAAGGACTAGATACTTGGTATTCATATTTACCATCTTCATATAATTTAGTCATTACCTGTGAACATGAAACTCCTGCAGTTTCATCTATAATATTCCAAGTTACAGTTTTAGATGCTTTGTCAATTTTTACTCCTCTAGTTATTAATTCATCAGCTGTTACTTTCTTACTTGATAATGCTTCTTTTATAGATATCTTTTCGCCTGAACTATATTTAACAAAAGTATAGTCTCCTATGCATGAATTAGATACTTGATATTTATAAGAATCATCTTCATATATTGTTGTTATAACAGAGCTGCATGCTTTTCCTTTAGTTTCATCTACTACTTCCCAAGTGATAGCTTTTGCAACTTTACTGATTTTAATTCCCTTATTAATTAATTCATCAACTGTTACTTTTTTTGCTTTTAAAGCTTCTTTTATAGTTATCTTTTCTCCATTAGAGAATTGTACATAAATATTATTTTCGATGCATGGATTTGCTACTTCATAAGTATATTTTTCATCTTCATATATAACTACTATATATTGTGCACATGAAATACCTTCAGTTTCATCCACTATTTGCCATGTTAGTTTTGGAGTGTTTTCATTTTTATTTTCTTTTTCTTCTTTATTATCTGAAGCATTTTCTCCATTGTTTAATACATCAGTATTCATATTAGGAGTTGTATCATCTTGTTTATTGTTTTTAGTCATAACTACCCCTACTACTAATAGTGCTGATGCTACTACAAATAAAATTATGTATTCTATAATTCTTCTCATAATATCATTCCTTTCTTAGATGGCCTTATTATACTATAGAAAGTCATACTATACAATATTATTGTATTAATCTTCTTTTTAAAGTAAAATATTATTAGGAGGATAAAAAATGTTTAAAAATAGAAGAGATGGTAAATTAGTAAAAGATACTGATCCTATGCATATATTAATGCCTCATCTAATGCCTAATAGATGTGACAGTGATGTTTATATGGATTTAAAGGTTGATGTTACTGAACTTGTTAAATATTATGAAAAAAGAAAGAAAAAAGAAGAAGATTTAACTTATTTTCATTTATTCATGACTATGATTGTTAAAGTTCTTTATAATAAACCTTATTTAAATAGATTTGTTATTAATAAAAGGCTTTATGAAAGAAATGAAATATCTATAGCTTATACTGCTAAAGTCAACTACGAAGATAAAGCTAAAGAAACTTTAGTAGTTATGAAGTTTAGTCCTGACGATACATTAGATACTATTAAAGAAAAAGTACTTAAGAGTGTTAAAACTATTAGAAAAGGAAATGATAATGGCACAAATGGTGTTATGAACACTGTTGCTAAACTTCCAAAATTCTTAAGAACTTTTATAGTGGGAATAGTTAAATGGATGGATAGAAATGATTTACTTCCTAAAGATTTAAGAGATGATAACCTTTATTATAGCTCTATGATAGTTTCTAATTTAGGTAGTATTCATGGTGGAAGCATATATCATCATTTAACTGATTTTGGTACTAGCTCAATTCTTACAACTATTGGTGAGATAAAGAAAGAAAAAGTACTAATGCCAGATGGTAAAGAAGAAATAAGAGACATTTGTTCTTTTGGTATTAATCTAGATGAAAGAATAGCAGATGGTGTTTACTTTATTAAATGTTCTAAATTAATACAAGATATTTTAAATAATCCTAAACTTCTTGAAGATAAAGTAAGTACTAAAGTAGAAGAAAATATTAAACTTAAATATTAAAAAAGAGATTCAAATGAATCTCTTTTTTATTTACTAAATGCTTTTTTTAATTCAGCAATTACATTTTCTTCTGTTCTTTCTAAATCACTTGGCATACTAACATAGATTTCTATAACGGAACCATCTTTTGTTTTATGAATCACTTTCGTATTATTAATATAAAAATCATTACCATTCAATTTAAAACTATTATAGTTATCAGTGTTAAGATTATTCAAAGTCATTATACTTATATCAAATGAAGTATTCTCATTTTTAACTTTGATACCGTCTGATAATCTTATTTGATCATATGAATTAACATATATGCCAGCTTCATTTAGCATATCCATTACCATATCATTAACGTTTCTATAGCTCTTGTAGTCACATTTTGTAGCAGTTTCTTCATTGGTAAATATACATATGTAAACATTCTTTAAATATTTTTCTATTGCAGCTTTTGCATTATCTAAAGTACTGTAACTTCCAAATTCAAAAGCATGCCAAGTAGCGTGGTTTTCTGAGTCACGAAAACCTGTCCAAACATTTTCGCTGATTTTATAGTACAAATAATAACTGTCTGAGCTTGTTTCAGTGATATAGATATTATCTTCTTTATATACTACTTTATGTTCATCTATATACTCTGTTGCTTTATTATTCTTTGTATCATAGCTGACTGATTCATAACTATATTTATAGTAATTATTATCATAATAGAATTTAACGCTGCTGCCACTCTCTATTGATTTGATTTTATCATTATAAAGCATTAAAGGAAAAAATGGTTTAGCAGCATCTTTTAAATCAAATCCTAAAAAGACTTTGTAATCATCACTATCAAATCCCCAAGATATTAATGATATCTTATCAGTTATGTTCTTATTATCATTAAGATATACTTGGGTTTTATTTTTTTCTTCACTGTTCGTGACAGTATTACTACTATCTTTTCCATTCAATAAATATATTCCTATACCAACGATAGCAATCAATATAATTATAGCAAAAACAATGCCTTTCTTTTTCTTTGGTGGCTCCTGATTGTTCACAGTAGGTTGCTGATAAACATCAGTCACCTGCGCTGGCTGTGGTGATGGCATTTCACTATTGATATTTGCTTGCATATTATAACTATTTAAATTGTTATTTTGATTGTATTCATTACCTTGATTATTCATTTTTTCACATCCTTTATTATATACATTATATAATATTATCTTTTTACTTTGCCTTTTAAATATTATAATTGACACGCATTGACAATAAAAAAGTGAATAACATAATTGTTATTCACTTTTAAGTTTATTCTATAGCAATGGTCTTTTTAGATTTACTTTCTTCTACTTTAGGAACAACTATTCTTAAAGTACCATCTTTGAATTCAGCTTTGATGTCATTACTATCTACATCGCCAATGTAGAATTGTCTTTTGAATGAACCATAAACTCTTTCTCTTTTAATGTAGTGCTTATCTTTATCATCATGTTCTTCTTTCTTATAAGCTTTTACTGTAAGGTATCCATTTTCGATATCGATCTTAATATCTTTTTTATCGAAACCTGGTATATCTAATACTACGTTATACTTACCTTCTTTCTCATAAATATCACAGTTCATGTTCATTACTTTGTTATCAGGCATGAAATCATCGAAGAAATCATCTAAATAAAATCTTCCTGGTAATAAACTCATAATATCATCTCCTTACATTTTTAAGTCTATCACTTTCGTTAGCACTTGTCAAGGCCGAGTGCTAATTTTGTAATTATTTTACTTTATTATTATATATATTTTTGATAAAATTATGTCAGGAGGATTATTATGGAATTAAAAGGAAGTCAAACAGAAAAGAACTTAATGGCTGCTTTTGCAGGAGAAAGCCAAGCTAGAAATAAATACACATATTATGCTTCTCAAGCTAAGAAAGATGGGTATGAACAAATAGCTGCAATATTTGAAGAAACTGCAAATAATGAAAAGGAACATGCTAAAATGTGGTTTAAAGAACTTAATGGTGGAAAAGTTCCTTCTACTATTGAGAATCTAAGAGCTGCTGCTGAAGGAGAAAACTATGAATGGACTAATATGTATAAAGAGTTTGCAGAGACTGCTAGAAGCGAAGGCTTTGACCAAATAGCAGATTTATTCGAAGGTGTAGCTGAGATTGAAAAGCATCATGAAGAAAGATACTTAAAACTACTTAAGAAAGTTGAAGATGAGTTAGTATTTGAAAGTGATGAGGAAGTATATTGGATCTGCAGAAATTGCGGTCATGTTTATAAATCTAAAGAAGCTGTAGATGTATGCCCAGTATGTAAGCACGGAAGAGCTTATCAAGAAAGATTAGCTACTAATTATTAACAATTAAACATCCTTTTGGATGTTTTTTTATGCAT
>JAEEZR010000036.1 GCA_016292035.1 Caryophanales bacterium | reverse complement strand
CTCCTTTGTTCTAATAAGCTCTAACTCTTTAAATAAATCTTTTAATTTAGATGACTCATATTTAGGTACTTCTACACCATTACAAAGATTATCACATCTTCTTAACCATAGGAGTATCTTTCTATTATTAGCATTGTCTAACTTTTTATAAAGAATTTTGTTATCAATATAATTAGATTCTATATCAAAACTTTTAACTTTTAAGAAATTAAGTAAATCAATTGCACTTGTTGATTGATCATCTATATCTCTAAGTTTTATCCAATTATTCTTTACCATTTCTTTTATATGATAGCTATTTAAGAATTCATTTATTTCTTTATGATTACCTATGTTAGTATGTAGGTAATCATACATTTCTTTTCTTTGTTCTGCAAATGCTATTAAATTAACATCTATATCTGTAAGTAAACTAATACCTAGCATTAATTCAGTAGATATTTTTGTTTTACCATTTATTATTTCGTTCATATGTTTTTGGGTGATTCCTAGCATATTAGCAAAGTCACTTTGACTAATCTTATTATATTCAAGGTACTTTTCTAATAATGAACCTATTCCTCTTGGTCTTATATCTATCATATTATCCCTCCATATAAACTTTATTTTAATTATTATAACTTGTTAGGTTATAATATGCAATATAAAAAGAATGGCTTTATACCATTCTTTTTATTTTATTTATTAACATTTCTTTTAGGGATGTCTTTCTTACTTCTGAGTATTGGTTATTAATAGACTTTATAAATGAATACTCATCTCCTACTAATAATAAACTCTTCTTTGCTCTAGATACACCAGTATAGATTAGTTTATTATAAAGCATACGTGAGTATTCAGGTGATAAAGGTATTATAACGTGATTAAATTCACTTCCTTGAGATTTATGTATAGACATAGCGTAAGCATGTTTAAGTACACTTAAATCTTCTCTTTTAAATGTTACATGATTACCATAGAAGTCTACTTCCATTACTCCTTCACTCTTAGGATTAATACTAGTGATATAACCTATGTCACCATTGAAGATATTTTGATCAATATTATTAACTAAGTTTATTACTTTATCAGATTCTCTATAAATAACTGAACCATAGGTTATTTCACTTTTATCATCACTTTCAGGATTAAAAATAGACTGAAGTAACATATTCATATTATCTATACCATTTTCTCCTTTATACATAGGAATAAGTATTTGAATATCTTTTTCTGTTAAACCTTTATTCTTTGCTGTATTAATAATTTTAGAAATCATTAATTTAATTTCACTTCTATCACATTTTAAGAAGTTATAATCATCTCTTTTTTCATCTAAGTTAGATTCTATATAAGCATTCTTTATTTCAGATGCTAGTATTGGAATAAAGGAATTACTACTTTGTCTATAGATATTCTTAAGTTCTATATGAGGTATTACATCAGAGTCTATTAGATCTTTTAATACATTACCAGGAGATACTGAAGGTAACTGATTAGCATCCCCTACAAGAACTATTTTAGCGTAGTTAGAGACACCATTTAGTAGACTTGAGAATAATTCTATATCTATCATAGAAAGCTCGTCTATGATGATTAAATCATGGTTTGTTTTATTATATTCATTAACATTAAATTCATTAGTTTCATGATTCCATTTTAAATATCTATGTATGGTTGATGCAGGAAAAAGTGTTGCTTCACTCATACGTTTACTTGCTCTTCCAGTTGGAGCAAGTAAAGCAACTCTATCTTTAAGTTTGTGAGGAGCAATATTTTCTACTTCTTGGAATAGTTTTAAGATACCATTTATAATAGTAGTCTTTCCTGTTCCAGGACCTCCTGTAATAATAGTTATTTGATTTAAGAGAGATGCTTTAATAGCATTTCTTTGTTCATCATTATAACTAATGTGATAGTCAGCTTCTATTCTTTCTAACTTTTTATCAATGTTCTTTATTTCAAATGGAACAAGCGTTGTCATGTGATAAATTGTATCAGCAACATTCTTCTCTGCTTCATAGTAATTCATTAAATAGTATTTATGATCTACGACTTTAATACTATATCTATTCTTAAGCATTTCTATATAATGATCAAATCTATCATATAAATCTATATTAAATCTATTAAGCATAGTGTTATATATTTCTTCTTCGGTGGAATATGTGTCTCCACTGTTGAAGGTAAGTTCTTTTAGAGTTTCTATAATACAACCAAGTATTCTCATATCATTTGTTTCTTCAAATAATTTAAAGAATACATGATCTAGTTTATTAAAGTCTATTATATCAGTTAGACTATATAAATCCGTCTCAAGTATATCTTTTATTTTAGTTCCATAGATTGACACCATCTTAGTGATTTCTTTAACGGAAAAATCTAAAGACTTTAGATATACAATTAATTCGTCTTGACCATAGTAATCCATGATTGATTTATATATAGTTTCAGCTGTTTTTGGAGATACTCCACATTTATAAAGGTTTGCCTTATCTTCTTTAATTAATTTAAGAGCATCACTTCCAAGTGTTGCTACTATTTTTAAGGCAGTTCTCTTACCACATCCTTTTACAAATGAGGAAGTAAGAAACGATGCTACAGCATCTATGCCTTCAGGTTCTATTCTTTCATAAGTTTCTACTTTAAATTGATATCCATATCTTTCGTGTTTAATATAACTACCTTTAAAGATATATGTATCATCTGTATTAAGACCAGCAAAATAACCTGTGAAGGTTATTGTTGATGGAATATTTATGTAGTCTTTAAGCGCATCACCGCACTCAGAGACACGAAAAAGTCCAACCATATAACCAGTTGAGATAGACGCAAATATTGAGTTTTTAAATTTTCCTTTTATATATTCCATTTTAATCACTTTATATATTTTACCACATACTAATAATTATACTAAATAAAAAAGATGAGGTTTCCTCATCTTTATTCATTAGGTGGTAATGTAGTTGTAGTATAATGTTCTGCCATGTTACTACCATCATCTACATAATTACTTGATAAATAGTAGAATACTCCTACTCCTACTCCTATAAGAATAATCATAAGAATAAACATATGAATAGGTTCTATTCCTTTTTTCTTCTTAACGTTTTTTAAAGGAGTTGGAACAACACCCGGTATATCGTTAGGAATAAAATTAGTATTAACTCTTTCAGTTGGTTCTTCTTCTCCTAGTCTTTCTTCTCTTTTCTCTCTTATAACATCCCAGATAGATACATCTTCATCTGGAGTTTCAACTTCAGGAGTACTTACTTTTTCTATTGTTTCTTCATTTGGGTTTTCTTTCATTTTTTCCTCCTATTTACAGTTTTTTTTTAATTCTTCAAACTTATCATATGTTTTATAATTTATTTCTTTTTCAGTAGTTAAATCATATTTATTAATTACTAAAGGAGTATTAATAATTAGGCAATTATCACTTCTAAATGTATTAGCATTAATATAGTATATTTCTCCATCTATTACTACAAATGATGCTGTATAGTCATCACTTATAGAATTAACTGTTTTAATACTATTAACAAGAGCATTTGTATTTGTAT
>JAEEZR010000035.1 GCA_016292035.1 Caryophanales bacterium | reverse complement strand
GTTATAATATATCCTTAATCCTTAAATCATATATTCACCCTAAGTTGGGCACAAAAAGCAAATACATAAAGTGTATTTTTCTATTGATGGATTTTTAGCCCCATCTTCAGATAGCTGTAGTGACTAGAATAGTGCACCACTGATTAAATTATATCAAATTATTGACAAAATGTCAAATGTTTTGTACTTATTAAAGTACTATTTTGCATGATTGTTAGAAATTGCCTTATCTGATATCTCATGTATTAAATCTAGTTGCTTATTTTCATATAAGAACGATTTCTCCCCTGCTTTTTTAGCAGCAAATATTATTTCTTTGTTTTTAGAATAAGACTTAGCATATGTGTTTGCTTCTTCAATACTTATCCCTGTTAGACTAATTAACTTAGCTGTGTCTTGGTCATTTAGCGCTAGTAATATTTGATATTCAAAACCACTCATTATTTTACCTCTTCCAATTTAACACTTACTAATTTTGATACACCACTTTCTTGCATTGTTATACCATATAGTAAATCTAAGTATTCCATAGTTTTCTTTTTATGTGTTATTACAAGAAGCTGAGTTTTACCTTTGTAACTAGATATGTATTTACCAAATTTATCTACGTTAGCCTCGTCTAGTGCACTTTCTACTTCGTCTAGTATTACAAATGGAACGTTTTTAAGATTCATTATAGCAAATAATAAACTTATTGCAGTTAGAGTCATTTCTCCACCTGATAGTAAACTTAGAGCTCCTGGTTTCTTTCCTGGTGGGTAAGCAATTATCTCTACACCAGTTTCTAATAGATTTGTAGGGTCAGTTAGTTCTAGATGAGCATCTCCTCCTCCAAATAAACTTTTGAATACTTTAGAGAACTCTTGGTTTACCTTTTTAAATGTAGTTGCAAATTTATCAATCATTACATCATCCATGTTATTTATAATAGATAATAAATTTTCTTCGCTCTTAACAAGATCCTCTTTCTGATTATTTAAGAATTCATAACGTTTACTAATTCTATCATATTCTTCTATACTTCCTAAGTTTACTTCACCTAGGTTCTTTATAGTCTTTCTGGATTCAATAACTATATTTCTAGCTTCTTCTACATCCATAGTAAGTTCATATTCATTTCTAGCTTTTTCATATGTCATTTGATATTCTTCACTTAACCTATTTAGTAGATTATCTAAATTAACTGATAGTTTTGCTTCTTTAACGCTTAGCTGATTTAGTTTTTCTTCTGTTTGCTTATTAGCTTGAGATGTTTTATTAATAATAGATTCTATTTCTTCAATTTCGTCTATTATTTTTCTTCTTTCTTCTTCTTTAGTTTTTATTAGAGTTTCTTTATTTTTCTTTTCATTTTCTTTTTCATAGAATTCTTCAAGAGTTTTAGATAACTCGTCTTCTAATTTGCTTTCAGTGGAAGAAAGTGATGTTAATTCTAGCTCTGCTTCTTTTAATCTACTAATTTCTTCATCATAAGAAGATTTACTTAATTCTTTTGTTTCTGATAGTTTTATTACTTCTATATTTAATTCTTGAACTTTATTGCTAATTATTTCATATCTATTTTTTAAGTCAGATAATTTACTTTCGCTATCTTCTATGTTAGCGTTTATTTTAGCAATGTCATTGTTCACTTTATCAAGTTCAACTTTTGTTGGCATGCTAGAAGAAGATGTTTTACTACCTCCTGTTAAAGATCCACCCACATGAATGATATCACCATCAAGTGTTACTACCCTATAAGTTGATCTAATCTTTTTGCTTATTAATAGAGCATCTTCTATATTAGTAGCTACAATAATGTTGCCTAGTTGGTTTTTAATAATTTCTTCATATTCTTTATCGTATTTAGTTAAGTCAGAAGCAACAGAAACAAATCCTTTTTGTTTTTTAGCTTCAGATAAAGTACTTTCATCGATAAATCTAGGTTTAATTAGATTCATTGGGAAGAATGTTGCTCTTCCTTTATTATTCCTTTTTAAGTATTCAATAGCTTCTTTAGCGTCACTATCAGTTTTTGTAACAATGTTGTTTATACTAGCGCCAAGTGCTGTAAAGATAGCTGATTCATATTCACTATCTACTTCTATTAGATTACCTATTATTCCAACAATTCCACTTAGTGATGGATTAGAAAGAACAGTTTTTACAGCAAATGGAACTTTTGCATTGCTTTCAATATTATATTCAAGTATATCTTTTCTATTAATTAAATCTAATTTAGTCTTGTTTAAAGAATTTATTTCATTTAATAAATTATTAATCTTTGTATTTATTGATGTATATTCTAAATTTAAATTTGAAAGATTACTTTTAGCTTCTTCAAATGAGTTATTATCTCTTTCATATTTTTCTTCTTTTTCTTTTACAAGATTTTCTATTTTTAGTTTATTTTCTTTTAAAGAAAGAACTTGCGCTTTTACTTCATCACTATTTTTATCGTATTTTTGTCTTTCTTTTAACATTTCTTTTTTACTGTTTAATTCATTTAATTCATTTGTAATATTTATTAATTCTTTTTGAGAAGAAGATATTTCGTCATCAAGAGCTGTTCTTCTTAATTTCTTTTCTTCTAATGATACTTTATCTTTAGTGTCTAATGCAGATGTTTCTGCTAATTTGTTTTCTAGTAGTTCTTTTTCATTTTTAGCTAGAGTATATTCTTCATTTAACTTTTCAATATCAGTAGCGAGTATACTCACTTCTAATTTTTCTAGTTTTTCTTTTGCTTCTTTATATACTCTTGCTTTTTTAGCTTGTTCTTCTAATGGACCAATTGATAAAGAAAGCTCATTAATAATCATGTTTACTCTTTCAATATTCTCATTAGTCTTGGCAAGTTTTCTTAAAGCTTCTTCTTTTCTCTTTTTATATTTAACTACTGATGCAGCTTCTTCTATTACTACTCTTTTTTCTTCTGGTTTACCGTTTACTATTTCGCTTATTTTTCCTTGAGGGATTATACTTAAGCTTTCTTTTGATGAAAAAGTATCCATGAATAAGTCAGTTATATCTTTAAGTCTGACTTTATTATTATTTATATAGTATTCATTTTCTCCTGTTGCATATACCATTCTTTTTATTTCTATTTCATCGTATTCAAGAGGAAGTGATTTATCAGAGTTATCAAGTACAATTGCTACTTTAGCACATCTTGCTTTTTCACGTGAAGCTGATCCATTAAAAATAACGTCTGTCATACCATTAGAACCACGTAGTGTTTTGACAGATTGTTCTCCCATTACCCATTTTAGAGCATCAACTATGTTACTCTTACCTGAGCCATTAGGGCCTACTATACCTGTAAAATTTTTATTAAGTTCTAAATTGACTTTATCAGCAAAGCTCTTAAATCCATTTATTCTTATTTCTTTAATGTACATTTATAACACATCCTATGCTTTTTTTGATATTGCTTCTTTAGCAGCCATTTGTTCTGCTTCTTTTTTGCTTTTTCCTCTTCCTGTTCCAAATACTATTCCATCTACTTTTACTTCAACTTCGAAGTGTTTCTTGTGAGCAGGTCCTCCTTCGCTTACAAGAACATATTCAATGCTTTTTTTATCAGTTTGTATTAATTCTTGAAGTGTACTTTTATAGTCATGTAAAAAGTCTGCTTCACTTTCAATATATGGAACAATTAGTTCTTTAAAGAAACTTTTTACAGTATCAAGTCCTTTTTCTAAATATATAGCACCTATAACTGCTTCAAATACATCTGCTACTACAGTTTTATTGGCAATTGTGATTGAGTTACCTACTTTTATATAATTTACTAAGTCTAATTCTTTAGCATATTCGTATAGTGCATTTTCACATACATAAAGGCTTCTTTTTTTAGACATTTCTCCTTCTGATAGCTTCTTGGCTTTATAAATATAATCGCTACATACAAGTTCTAGTACTGCATCACCAAGAAACTCTAATCTCTCATAGCTGATAGAGTTATGTTCATTAGCGTATGATGTATGAGTAAGAGCTATTTCTAGTAGTGGGCTACCAGATAGGTCTATTCCAAATTTTTCTAATGTTTTCATTTCAATCACCTTATTTACCTAGTAATTATATCATAATTACCTTATTTAAGTAAATGATATAAGAAAAACATCGAGTTAATTCGATGTTTTTATGAAAATTATTGACATTTAACTTTTCCACTTTTATATATGTGGCATGACCATGAACTGTCGTAACATCTACATCCTGTGGACGAATTAGTTTCATTTACACCTACGCAGTATGGCTTAGTATTATATTTACTTTTAACAGAGCAGAAATATCCTCCACTTAGATTACTACACGTAACGGGTGAAAAAACGGATTTCATAGTACTTTCAATCGCTGAATTTGTCTTAGACAGTGTTGTAAAATCTCCACACATTAATTTTCCTGAATAATATAGACACACTTCATTCTTGTAAGCTGTTGAACCTTTCATTAGAGTTCTTAAAAAAGTGCTTCCAGATTCATTTATATAAGATGAATAACTCGTATTAGTTGATGAAGGCTTTTCACCGTCCAATAATGTTTCTCTATGATATATGTAATAGTTAGCACTCACTGCAGTTACTTTGCATGTCTTAGCACCAGTTACATTAGATGCTGTTAAGGTTGATCCACTAAGGGTGCATCCTCCCGATACTGTAGCGCCACTAGTTGTATAGCCACTTGATGCTGAGATTGTAAATGTTCCGCTTGAGCCATATTCAATATCCTTATACGTTGGACTAGATGAGCAGTATGAGCAACTGATTGTTACTCTATATTTTAGCTTAGACATTGATACATTGCACGTCTTAGCTGCTGTTACATTTGATACTGTTACTGTGTTTTCACTTATGGAGCATCCTTCAGTGTTAGAAGTAATGGTTGATGAATCATATCCAGTATTTGCACTTATTGTGAACGATGCATCGCTTCCATGGCTTATTGATGAACTTGCAGGAGATGATGTACATCCTGTACATGAAACGCTTACAGTATATTGTTTAAGCGGAATATTGACGTTACATGTTTTATTTTCTGTTACATTATTTATTGTTAGAGTTCCGCTACTTATTGTGCATCCCCCGTCTGTAGTAGCTCTATTAATATCGTAGTTTTCATTAGCTGTTATAGTAAATGTTGTATTAGATCCGTGCTCAACTATTTTATATGCCTCTGAAGAAGACCCATTTGTTACATTAACTGTAACTGTGTATTTTGATTTTGATAATGTTGCTACACATGTTCTATCTTTTCCTACATTTACAGCTATTAGTTTATTTCCTTCTACTATACATCCACTTGATGTTGTTGTTAGTGTATTTATATCATATCCTGCTTTTGGAGTTATTATTGTTTCACCATTTTGACCTGGAAGTACTTCTGTGTAGCTTGTTGATGCTGTTCCATAGCTGGTTATAAATCTTATCTCATATGCAAGTGGTGATAGGTTAATAGTACATGTTTGACCGTCATACGCATCTTCAATAGTAAGAACATTGCCTCTTATTGAACATCCTGTTCCAGATACAGTGCCATGTCTTAACATATAACCTTCTTTAGGATTAATAGTTAATACTTTGTCACTATGTTTTTCCATAGTAAATAGGTATTCACTTTGAGTGCAGTTGTCACATACTACTCTTACGTCTACATTTTCATAAGGAAGTATTATATATGGATTGTCATAAGTACCAGTTGCATCTTTAGTTGTTAGTACGTCACTATTAAGGGATATTACTGGCCTTATTGCATGATCATACTTTACTGATCTGCTTATTATTTGCCCGTATGTTCCAATTTTTCCCGTTACTGAGAACATATATTCATTTGTACTATTTATGTAGTTAGGAGTCATTGTCCACCAGTAGTTCTTTCCTACTATAGATTCACCAACTGAGTTTTTAAAATACCACGCATCTTTGTTAGTGTATCCTTTTGTTCCACCAGCAAATTCTATTTCATCTGCTGTTATAAGTGCAATAGGATAAGTTAGCACATTATTACCATATGTTCCTTTTACACTATATCTATCAATTTTTTCTGTACAATCATATGTTGGGTCATCACCTGATGATAGTCTTTGATTAGGAGCAAAATATACTGTGTTTTTTACATTAGACTTATCTTTTTTCAAAGCATACGTTCCTTTATATGCTGAAGAGTCTCCACAGTATATAGCTTTTTTGTTAATGTAGTTATTATAGTTAATCAATTTTGCTTTATACCATTTGTCTATTTCCACTTTAACTTTAGATGAATTTTCATTATATCTTGATTCTTCTTGAGTTGAGTAACTATCTCCATACATATAACCAATTGCTGTTGGCTTTCCTAGATTGTTATAGTTTGTGACTATAATATATCCTTGACTAGTACTAGGGATAGTACCTGCATATAGAAGCCTTACGCCATTTCCTTCTGCCTGTGAGTTAGTTCTAATTATTCTCCAGTAGAATCCACCGAATTTTACCCAGTTATTTGTTACATTTCCTCTGTAGTAATATACTTTAGAACTATCTAAAGTTTTACTTGAGTAAAATAATTTTCCTGTGTTATTTGTTTTATCTGCTTTTCCAAAGTTTAATGTAGAGTCAATTACTTTATTGTCATCTAATATTTTTTCTGATAAAACAATGCTAGATTCTTTTGCAATAATAGTGCACTCTGTATTTTCTCTAACACTTTTAACTTCAAGTTCATAATTTTGATTTAAAGAGCATACTGTGCTACTGCTTGAAGTCACCTGAGCACCTCTTAGAGTATAACCGCTGTTTGCTGTTATAACAAATTTTGCTGATAGTCCTTCATATACTGTCTTTTGGCTTAGTGAGCTTGTACAACCAGAGCATAATACTTTTACATCATATTTTGGCACGTTTAAATCTTCTGGAAGCGTTATATTACAACTTACATCATCTTTAACAGTTACTTTCAAGTGATTTCCTTCTAGTAAGCATCCATTTTGATTATAATATGCGCCTGTTGTAGTATATCCAGTTTCAGGAGTTAATGTATATTCTAATACAGTTCCATATACTTTGTCTGTCTCAACTATATTATTTGGATATGCTCCATATACATTAACATTTACGTCATATTTATTTTTTGTAAGTGTAACTTTACATCTTCCGTTTTTTGTAACTGTTGCTTTTACTAAATTTCCTTCTAAATAGCAATTATCATAATCAGATAATACAGCACCTGTTAGAGAATAGCCATCTTTTGGTGTAATATAACTAGATACTTCTTTTCCATATTCAGTTACGTACAGTTTTTCAAATCCAGGTTGAGCTTCATCAGATGTAAAATAAAAATAGTAGTTTTCTTTATCTAGTTTTATATTACACACTGTATTATTTTCTATATTGGATGCTAGTACCTTTAATTCATTGTTTTCATCTATATATAATTTGCAGTGGTAGTCATCACTTATTTCCGGTTCTAGTTCAGTTTCATCCACGTCATCATCATTTAAAAACTTTAGAGCACTAACTGTTATTATTCTTGTGTTAAAAGCTATTCCGTTTTTCTTTTTTGAATCAAGTTCTTCTTCACTTGTAACTTCGGCAGATTCTATATCATATCCATCTTCTGGAGTTAATGTAAATGTTTCTGAACCTCCGACATGAACATATTTAGTAGTTGCATCTGGAGTTGCACCTTCAACTTCTAATGTTATTGTTTTTCTTTCTTCTTCATATGAATCTTTATCAAGTGAGCATGTTACATGTGTTTTTATTGTTCTTCCTTGATCATTATCTTGCGCTGCTCCAGTTTCCTTAAATAATAATTTATATTGTACTTCGTGTATTTCGCCTTTAGATATTATGTTTTTTTCAGGCTCTAGTGTTCCTTTTGATATAATGATTGTTTCTCCTGCTACACTAGGAATAGGGGTTTCTGATAATAAGTTAGCATCTTCCCCACTAATAGATTGAACGTATATATTTTCTGTATAACTTCCTTCGTATATTTCCAAAGTGCATGTATAGTCTACGGATACGTCAGAATCACTTATAAAATAAACTTTAGTCGATCCAGTGCCACTCCATCCAGGAAAGATGTTTTCTGTTGTTTCAGGAGATGAGACTACATATTCTACTTTACCTAGTCTTGCTGTCTGCACAGTACTGCTTGATGATTCACCACCATAGTTAAATACAAAGTATGCAAGTGTTACTGATGTTACAAGCATTACTAGTGATAAAAAGATAACTACTGATAAAATTAATGATTTTCTTTTCATATATCTCATTCCTATCCTACACTGATTATTATATACTCTTTCGATTTTTTTATCAAGTTTTAAGCAATAATAAATAGTACCTTTTTAGGTACTATTTATTAATTAATATTACATTTAATTCTGGATAAATAATATAAGATTTATCACTGTAATGATTTAAATTGTTTTTTAAATCATTATCTATATAGTTGTTCTCAATAAGTTTACTAACTGTTATTTGACCGTTTTTGCATTTTCCTTCTAAATAACATTTTTTTGCAATATTTTTTAGGTTTTCTTTTATATAATTTTCATTCACTTCATTAGTTTTAGCAGAATAGCTTATAGATAATCTACTTAGCACTATTAAGATGATGCCTATTACTGCAGTTATTAGTGATGCTTTCTTTCTATCCATAATATTTTTCCTTAAATTCATCTCTGAATTCTTCTAAAGTGTCTGTTTCAATATTTTTTCTTATATCTTCCATTAATTTAGTTAAGAATCTTATGTTATGTATTGAAAGCAGTCTTTGTCCTAGTACTTCTTCACTTATTATGCAGTGTCTAATATAAGCCCTTGTAAAGTTTTTACAAGCATAGCAGTCACAGTTTTCTTCTATTGGAGTAAAATCTTCTTTATATTTTTGATTTCTTATATTCATTTTGCCATTTCTTGTATAAGCATTTCCGTGTCTAGCTATTCTTGTAGGCGCTACGCAGTCAAATATATCTACTCCTCTTATAACGCCCTCGATAAGGTCTATAGGATCTCCTACTCCCATTAGATATCTTATTTTATCTTCTGGTAAGTATTTAGTAGCGTATTCTACTTCCTTATATTGAGTTTCTTTAGTTTCACCTACTGCTGCTCCTCCGATTGAGTATCCATCAAAGTCCATTTTAACAGTTTCTATAGCACTATATCTTCTTAAGTCTTCATATTCTCCGCCTTGTACTATTCCAAATAGTGCTTGCTCATTATTTGCATGAACTTTTTTACCACGAGCAGCCCATCTTAGTGTTCTTTCAACACTGTTTTTCATATATTCATATGTAGCTGGGTATGGAGGACATTCATCAAAACTCATTGCAATATCACTGGCAAGTTTATTTTGTATTTCAATACTTTTTTCAGGAGATAAGAACAGATTAGATCCATCTATATTACTTTTAAAGTAAACTCCTTCTTCTTTAATATCTTTTTCTTTAGCAAGACTAAATACTTGGAATCCTCCGCTGTCTGTTAGTATGGGACCATTTGTATAATTCATAAACTTATGAAGGCCACCAGCTTTATCTACTATGTCTTCACCAGGTCTTAGCCACAAATGATAAGTGTTAGATAATACAACGTTTGCTCCTGCATCAACTAATTCTTCTGGATTTAATGTTTTAACTGTTGCTTGCGTTCCAACTGGCATGAACATTGGAGTTGTGCTTACTCCCCATTTCGTTGTAAACTCACCTAGTCTAGCATTATTTCTTTTAGATTTTTTATTAACTTTGAAATGTAAATCCATATATTACTCCTTAATATTTTTCTATTACTCTTTTTAATTCTTCTTTAAAGTTTGATTTTAGAATATAATCGTCAAAAGGATAATCTTCTAAGAATCTATTTTTAATTCTTTCTTCGTTTTGATCTAGAAGTACTATTACTTTAGTGCCTTTTAATTTTTCTTTACCAATTTCATTAACTATTTTAACTGCATTATAGTTGTTTGAACTGTTGTTTAATACTAGTATATCAAATACTTCCCCATCATTTATTTTTTCTACTACATCTTTTCCAAACATTGTTTTAGTTGTTGAAAAATTATTCATTTTATATTCTTTATCTATGTATTCTAGTTCTTTATAGTTGTCATCTGATATTATTACTCTTCTCTTATTAGATACATATTTTGTAAGTTCTCTAAACTTTTCACTTTCTTTTGATTCTTCTATTCTTTGATCAATTACTATTGTGTAAGTTATTCCATTTTCTTCTGAACTATTAATTAAAACAGTTCCTCCGATAGCGGATATAGAATCTTTTATAGTTCTAAAGTTTTCTGTAGATTCACCAGTTGTTTCTGTATATGACACATAGCTTTCAAGTCTATTATTAATCTCTTGAAGTGACATATAAGATCCTTTATGGTTAATTGTAATTATTGTTCTACATACGTTATTCTTTATTATTGGAGATATATCTAAATCTATTACTCCATTTTTATCTCTATCGTATGTATATAAAATTATAGATGTAATAATCTCTTTTATCTTTGTAGAGTCTCCTCTTAATTTAGAAGGCATAGTGCCTGAGATGCTATATTTAAAGTTATCTACTCCTTCTATTTTACTTTTAGCTATATAAACTATTTGATTAAATAATTCATATGTTCCATATGAAGTGAAGTCTTCGCTTTCTTCAACGTTCATTAGTGATAGATTTAATATACTATCTATTGTATTTAATGTATTTATAGAAAGTATGCTAATATTCTCAGCTTCTTTCTTCATCTCTTTTATATCATTTGATTCATGTATATATTCACCCATATGATTTATTTTTCTAATAGGCTCTTTAATATCTTCAGATAGTCTAAATATCATATTAGATTTGTCTTCAATAGTACTTTCAACTAATTCTTTGTTCTTCTCATATTCATTAACCATTTTTACATCTGGGTTTTCAATTGTAAAGTACATTAAGAAACAGTTGAAGCATTCTATGTATGCAATTATGAAGAATACAGGACTATCTTTAAGCAATACAAACGTTGCAATTATTAATAGAATATATATTATTAATGGAATAGCCTTTTTTTGCCTCATTTTCTTTTGATTGATTACCATTATTGTCACTATTGCAACTGATATAGCAGCACTAATTATCATACCAAAGTTATTTGCCATTCCAAATGAGTAAAACACATTGTTTTGATAGTCCATATGTAATTCAATTGGTAGGACAAAAATAAATAGTGAAACGATTGTATAGATTGGCACAAGTGTTTTCAAAATCTTGCCACTATTTTTGTAGATTAAATCTATTAGATAACATAATAACACAAATGCATAATAGGCCAGAAAGAATGTATATCCCTTTATTATTGTGTCTGCTACTACTTTTGATATAATATCATAGAAGTAAGAAACTTGGGAGTTACAAAACTGTAGTATTAGAGATATTAAATTCACCAAACATAACGCTCTATATATCTTGGATTCACTAGTCTTAACTTTTTCCTTTGCAACATATATTATTATTAATGAAGTCATTAAGACAGTACAAAAAAAAGTAAGGTACGTAAAGTTAGTTATATACATTTTCATTCACCTCTATTATTATGCTTTTATTATAACAAAAGAAATAAGTTTTATCAATTGATTGATAAAACTTACTATGTTTATATTGCTTTTTTTAAAGTATGCCCTTTTTCTTCAAAAGGATAATCATTGAAACCTTTAGTTTCCTCTTTTAATTTTTTATAATCTCTTTTAGTAGATTTAGCCATAGGGAAACTTTTTCTTATCTTAAATGATGTTGGTACAAAATTTATGTCATCAAATTCAAGTAGCACTTTCTTTTGTAATTCTAATATTTTCTTTGTAGAGTTTATTTTTTTATCTTTGACGAATATTATGTTTGCACATAGTTTTCCTTCATTATTTTGATAAACTTCACAGTCAAATACATCATCATCATTTAGTATGCTTCTTTTGACATCAAAGTTAAATATTCTTTTACCATTAATTTCTGAATAGTCTGATTTTCTACTTTCATATATAATTACTCCATCTTTTTGAACATAACCAATGTCACCAGTTAAGTTATATTTATATCCAGTACCTTTGTCTGTAAAGAATGCTGTAGTGTCTAAATCAGGTCTGTTGTAATAACTTATCATTCCATTTTCTGTACGTATTGCAAGTTCTCCTCTTTCTCCGTAAGGAAGTTCGTTTCCTTTTTCATCTATTGCTATTACATATGATTCTGGTAGAGGCCTTCCTACTGAGTATTCTGGATACTTTTCTCCTGGTAATTCACACGTTACGATAGACCCATCTTCACATCTACCATATCCTTTTCTTGTTTCTGCTTCACTTCCAAGGCTGTGGAATATTTGATCTATTTCATCCATGTCTTTTCTGCTTGCAAATGTTCCACCTATATGTACTTGATATAATTGGCTATATTTATATTTTCCTGTTAAAAGGCCTATTTTAAATAGTATTCTATTTTTTAACTTAGCTAGTCCTTTAAATAATTCCGTTGTACCAATTGGCCAGTTAACCCCATATTTACCTACATTTCTACAAAAAGTTACCGGTTCAAAGATAAAGTTTTGATAAAGTGTTTGACCATAGAATAGCGGTATTGTTCCAACTGTAATAAGGCCTGTTGAAGTCCAAGGAGGTATTGCTTGATATAATGTTTGACCTCTATCTAGGTGGAATCCAAATGCTTTGTATGAAGAAGCTATGTTGTTAAATGAATCGTGAGTAAGTAAAACTCCTTTTAAAATTCCTGAGGTTCCTGAAGAATATACGACTGAACCAGGCATCTTCTTTTCGTATGCTGCCATTTCTGGAAGTGGTGTATCTTTTCCCTTTTCTATAAATTCATTATAATATTCAAATCTAGGGTCTTTTAATTTAGGAAGTCTTTGTAGTTTAGAATATTTAGATGAGTTTAGTGTTGGAACTATTACTACATGTTCTATACCTGCTTTTTCAATAACGTAATCGTATGTTTTCTTTGCTTTTTTGTATATCTTATCCATAACAATTAATGTTTTAGTGTTTCTTAGTTTAAAATCTGAGACCATTTGATCTTTTTCTAAGTATGGCACCATAAATATTGATACAGATCCTAGCCAAGCTGATCCATATAGTGTGTACATTGTTTCTGGCATTCCTGGCAGTAATATACCCACACTTTGACCTTTTTCAGTACCATAGTTTCTAAGTGCTTTTACATTACTTTTAATATTCTCTATAAATTCTCTGTATGTTATATCTTTTCCAAAGTATTTTAATGCAATAGTATCCAAATTATCTTCATTATTATCTATTAATGCTTTAGCGTGGTTCTCTTGTATTTTGGTATCTAAGTAATCGTCAGAATACTGTGCTATTTGAGGAAGGTCTAAACTAGGATATCCAATCATTGGCCCTTGTATATTACCTTTTGCAATTTTTCTTAAATATTCTAATTCTCTTTTTCTTTTATCTTCTGTAGATAAATTATTTATTTTTTCTTTATATTTAATTATATCTTCATTTGTCATTAGGCTATCCCCCTCATATATGAATATTGTATCATATTTTGTCCTTTCTGTCAATTTGTACTTTATTTGTTACTTTGTATAAACATTGCATCTCCGAAGCTAAAGAAACGGTATTTTTCTTTAACTGCGTGATTATACGCATTTATTATATTATCTCTTCCTGCAAAAGCACTTACTAGCATTATTAGAGTACTTTTAGGAAGATGAAAATTAGTAATAAGTGAATCTACTGCTTTAAATGTATATCCAGGATATATAAATATATTAGTGTCTCCAGTGCATGCTTTAAACTCGTTATATTTATTTATTACAGTTTCTAGAGTTCTTACAGATGTTGTTCCAACTGCTATTATTTTTCTACTTTCTTTTTTAGCTTCATTTAGTATATCAGCTGTTTCTTTTGTCATATAGTAGCTTTCTGTATGCATCTCATGATTTTTTATGTTGTCTTCTGTTACTGGCCTAAATGTTCCTAGCCCTACATGAAGAGTTACATATGTAATTATTACTCCTTTGCTTTCAAGCTCATTTAATAATTCTTTTGTAAAGTGTAGTCCTGCGGTTGGAGCTGCTGCACTTCCTACGTTTTTTGCATATACAGTTTGATATCTATCTTTATCTTTTAATTTCTCATGTATGTATGGAGGAAGTGGCATGCTTCCTAGTTCATCTAATACTTCCATTAGTATGCCTTTATATATTAGTTTTACTTTTGCAAGGCCATCATCATATTTTTCTATTACAGTGCATTTTAGTTTATCACCGAATATTACACTTGTTCCTTCTTTTAATCTTTTAGCAGGTTTAAGTAGTACTTCCCATTCATCATTTCCAGTATCTTTTAAAAGTAATACTTCAATTACTGCTCCTGTTTCTTCTTTAGTGCCTATTAGTCTTGCAGGAATAACTTTAGTGTCATTTAAAACTAGTACATCACCTTTATTCAAATAAGATGTTATATCTTTGAATATTTTGTCTTCTGTTTTTCCAGTTTCTTTATCTAGAACTAATAGTCTAGAAGAAGAACGATCAGTTAAAGGAGTCTGCGCTATTAAATCTTCTGGTAAATAATAATCATAATAATCTGTCATTAATTCTTTTTCCATAATAAACTCCTTTCAAACCTTTAACATTTTAACATAAAAAGGACTTTTTATAAAGTCCTTTTGTGTTAATTTATATTAGTACTATTAAAAGTGTTTTGCTTATTATCTTTTGATTTTTTGCTTTTTGACTCATTATATATTGCATAGAAAACAAATACAATAGTTATTACAATTGAATATATTTCAATTGGTTTTAAATTTTTAATCTTATTAAGTATTTTATTTTCTTTCTCTTTGGTTTTAGTTGGTGATGGAAGAGCTTCTTCTTGCACTTCCTCAACTGTTTCTGTTTCTTTTGGAGTTTCTTCTTTTACTTCTTCTTTCGGTTTTTCAACCTTTTGTTCAGGCGCTTTTACCTGAGTGTTTGGTTTTGTTGTTTGAGAGCTATTATTAGAAGGAGTTGTTGGTTTTGGAGTTGGTGTAGGATTAGGATTTGGTGCTGGATCAGGCTGTTTTTCTTTTATTGTAATTGATGCTGTAGCATCTGACACGCTTATAGTATCATAATCCACTCCTACTACCTCAGCATTATATGCTCTTATTGTAGTGATGCCAGAAGATCCTACTTTAACTGTGTATGCAGCTACCGGATAGCTATAGTCTCTTTCTTCATCAACGCATACAAAACCACTTGCATCAGGTGAACATATTTCACTAGCAGTTAAGCTAGAGGCGCTTATTATAGTTCCATTAGTTACTTCAATTGAAGCTTTAGCACCAGATACTTTAGAATCATAAGCAGTTATTCTACATATTACAGTTGCACCTGCATCAAGTGAACTACTGTCACACACTATGCTTATAGAAGCTGCTTTTATGTTAATTGGAATTATTAATAATATTAATAATAATAAATATTTCTTTTTCATTGTTTCCTCCTATAAACTAGATAGTTTTCCTTTATAGAAATTATATAGTTTTGATAAGTCACCTAAAGATACATTGCTTTTTCTATTTACTTTTCCTGCTTCAAGCATTTCATCTTTAAGTTCAATTTTACCTCTGTAATGGTTATATAGCTTAGATATATCACCTAATGATATTTTTCCATCACCTGTAACGTCTCCTAGCACTATTATTTTGTAAGTATAATTCTTAGTTTTAACTTTGTATCCAGTTCCAACACTAGAACCTGGTGATACTTTTTCATCTTTAGAGTTATATATTTCATAGTCCCCATTATATGTTATATTACTAGCTAGATCAGTTGTTTTATAGTCATATGTTGAAGGCCTTACATATATTGTTCCATTTGTTATTGTGTAGTTATTTGATGTTATCTTTTCTATTAGAGTGCTATAGTTATGTTCTTTTAGATAACTAATAATGTAGTCCGCCATTTGAACAAATCCGTAGTCTCCTGGATGCCAAGCAACTCCTTCGTTATTTACGTATTCGGTTTTGTGAGACCATTTATAGTATTTAGCACCTATATATGAGTATCTGATTGATTTATAATTAATAATTTCTAAATTATTATTATTTGATACGTTAGTTATTATTGTCTTATTATCTTTGTATATACCTGAGTTAAATACTATATATATTTTAGCCAAAGGATACTCTTGTTTAAACCTTTTAACCAATATATCAAAATCGCTTTCAAATGTTGCTCTTCTTTCTGCACTATTAATGTTTTCCCCTAGTTGTATGAATATTGTTTTAACTGGTAAGTTTGGATCTATATTTTGATTAAATTTATCTATTATTTCACCTAGTTTAACTAATCTATCTTCAGCTGATGTGTTTTCTTCCCACGGATTAATAGATGTTCTATATGGTTTTATATTAGGGTTTAAAGTGCTTAAGTATTGATTTACGTTATAGTAGTAGTCATACTTAACATCAGATGCAGCCATACCTTGAGTACCAAAACCTGTAGTAAATGAGTTTCCTAGATAAAGTACATTTTGATCATCTATTTCTTTATCTGTTTCATTGATTACATTCGCTTCTAGTTGGACATCCATTAGCATGTTGTTTATTTTATTATTTGCTAGATCTATGTCTACTGCGTCTATTAAGTGTATATGTTTAAATCTATCCATGTATCTATATTTAGCGCCTGTAACACTTGCTTCAGCATCTTTATACGCTTTTGCTTCATATGTGCATTCACTTGCATATGAAGTATTACTATTCATTACATAGAAGGTTTCTAGGTCTCCATAAACAACTGGCTGATATTTACTCATTGGTATGTAGTATGCTTCAGTTACACCAAGCTCGCTTCTTATTTGGTTTTGAGCTTCTTCTAAAATAGCAGGACCAAATAATTGGATACCAAATTTATATACTTGGTCCATAATTACTACGTTAGGGTCCATAGTAATGTTTTCGTTTGGAATTACTAATCTAGTTAACTTAGGAAGAGACATTAAAGATCCTTCTTCGGCAGTAGTCATATTTTTTCCTAGTATTACTGCTTCTAAGTTATTACTTCCTTTAAGTACATTTTTAGATAGTTTAGTTACTTTTGAAGGGAAAGCTATTACTTTCAGTGATTTACTTTTAGCAAATGCATTATCTCTTACTTCTTCAACGCTTTCTGGAAGAACTAGTGAATCAATAAAGTTACTATCAAAAGCATACTTATCAATAACTTTTAGTTTATTTCCTTTGAATACTATATTTCTTATGAAAGGAGCATATGTTTGAGTGTATCTAGGATTAGCAAATTGAGCCGGTATTATTGTTACATTTTCTCCTACATAAAGAGTAGTGCCTGTTGAAGCTTTTCCTGTATTATAGAATGTTTCATTATTACCAGCAAGCGATGTTAGATTAGTTGCATTTAGATATATATTTTGTACATATAGTGTATTAGCAAATGCTCTTTTACCTAAATATGTTACATTTTCTCCTATAACAATGTTACTTATATAATCATTATACTCACTCCATGGAGCTTCAGCGTCTAATGTATAGTCTGCCATTTTACCATTACCTGATATTGTTAGCGTTCTTTTATCTAAATCAAGATTCCAAGATACTTCATTAGACGTTCCACTTCTTTTTCCTGTAGGATTAGATACTTTATCATAAACAATAAATTCATTATCTTTTAATAGTGTTTCATTATATTCTAGTTGTTCATTATATGGAATTAGATATTTATATGTATCCCATGAATAATAGTATCCTAGATTTTTGGTTCTATAGTTTAAGAATACATTATTTCTAATAATTGGAAGAGATAGTGAATCATAGCTTGTTACATGTATCATCCATGTTCCTACTAGATTACCTTGATTATCTTTAAGAGCTCCTGTAGTGTCAAGTATATTCCCTTCGATTATAAACTCTCCATCATCTTTTAGCGTATTTCTTGTTTCTTCTGTTCCGTCCCAGCTTTTTATAAGAGCTTCATATCCATGCTCTGGTCTTGTTTCGGTGAAGCCAATTCCTGCATATCTTAATATATTATTTCTAAAGTACACTTTGTTAATGTATGTTTCATTCATTACACCAGTGTCTTCTCTTTCTTCTGTTGTATTCCAGTATTCAATATTATAGCTACAGTATTCTACTACATTATCTTCAAATAATACTTTCTCAACCTTAGCATGTTTTCCTGCTTTAGCAGTATATTGAAATGTAAGACCTGCATCATATATTTCATATATATAGTTATTTTTAGCTACAAATCCTTCTTTTATTGGATATCCTGTTTTTGCTTCTACATTGCCATAAACTTCTATACCGTTACCGTATCTTACTGGCCAGTATGCTTCAGCATTATAGCTTTGCACTTGTCCACCAATATAAGATATTTCGCAATTAGTAACTTTTAAGTTTGATATACTTCCTGCTCCAACAGCGTGTCTTCCAAAGAATTCTATATCAATATTATCAATTACTACGTCAGAGTAGTTTCCAACTCCAAATCCATTAGTTGGTCTTGATATTTCAATATCATCAAATCTTTCAGAAGGATTTCCAATAGAATAGACATATAAAAGTCCAGTGTTATTTACTTGACTAGAAGAGTGACCCGTATTATAAAAATCTAGATCTTTCATAAGCATATTTTTTATTAATCCATCTGTTTCTTCCATGTTGGAATAACTCATTCTTTTTTGACCAAAGCTATAGTTAGATTTACCGTCTGTTGTTGTTCTTGAGCAGTTATCATTTCCTTTTTCACAGAAGAACCATACTCCACCTATATCACCTGTAAAAACTTTGTCCTGGTTATTCTTTTGATATTTCCATATATTTGGGAATACTTCTACCCAGCTTCCTTCTTTAGCAGCATTTACTTCTGATCCATATATTTTTGGTTTAGGAAGGGATTCATCTCCATATGAACCAAATGTTAAATTATTATCTTTTATTGATACATATCCTCTAAAGATGTCTCCTCTTTTAAATAATACTGCATCACCATTTTTTATTGTTTTGTTTGATAATAGTGCATTTACTTTTGAAAGAGTTTTAATTGGAGTATTTACTGTTAAACCATCGTTGTTATCATTACCATTATTTGAAACGTAGTACACTTTTCCCGTGATATTTGATACATCAGTATTCTTAGTACTTCTTATTTCATTTATTCTATCTAAGGTTACTCTAGTTACATCGTCTTGTTTAGATGAAGCGTATGCTATATTATAAAATATAGGCAATAGTGCTATAACTGTTGCTACTAAAATTAATACTATTTTTCTTCTACTATTCATGTTTTACTCCATTTATTATTCTATTTAAAAGTATAGCAAATTACTTTATTAAAAACAATAATAATAAAAAAGAAAAGTAGTTTTACTACTCTTCATCTTTTGTATATAATTCTTTTAATCTTTCTAAGTTTTCTTCAGTTATTATCTTATTATTGAATAGGTATTCTATACTTTCTAGTGGGTTAGTTTCTTCATATACTTTCTTAATAGAATTGTATGACTTTTGTACTAGCGGAGTTACTAGTGGTGTTTTTTCAAGCATTGTATCAGCTACTTTAGATTTTTCTATAAATGTTAAATTAAATCCTTTTATTATTAATAAAGTAAAGAATATTAATATGTATGCTTTTAATGCTCCAAATATAGCTCCTGCTACTCTAGATAAGAAACCAAGTACTATTGTAGCCTTAAATACATTTTCAATAAAGTCTGTTATCTTTAGTACTAAGAATAATAGTACTGAGAATGCTATTAATAATATTACAAATGATATTAAGTTGTATATGATTGCACTTACTGCAACATTTTTTCCTATTGAAGGATAGTTTTTTATTAATAAGTTAGCTAAGTTATTTTTAAGTATCCATGATAGAACTATTACTAAGATACTTCCAATAAATTCTACTACACTTCTTATTACTCCTTTTCTAATACCATCTAAGGCTCCTAGTATTAATAATACTATTATAACTGCGTCTACTATTGTCATATTTTCACCTCTTTATTATTTACTTTTTTATTATAATATATTTTGAGTGAAAATAAAACTATTTTATGATAAAATCTTTTTAGGTGATATATATGAATATCGTTTTTAAAGTTAGTGATAACGTTAAAGATAAAATGATTAAATACTATGAGGATAAAAGAAAGCCTACTACTCCTCCTTATGCTATTTTTCAAGCAGTAGAAGCAGATACTGTTATTACTCTATATGAAAGTGGTAAAGCTATGTTTCAAGGAATAAGTGCTGATATTGATGCTAATATATGGAGAGATATGGAAAAATCTCTTAATAATATTGATGTAGATACTAGGGACTCATCTGAGAAGAAAAAAGATTCTATAGATAAAACTAATTACTACTTTAGCGCTATTGGGTCTGATGAAGTTGGAACAGGAGATTATCTTCTTCCTATAGTTGTTACAGCTGCTTATATGGATAAAAGTAATATTAAGTTCTTAGAAAGCCTTGGAGTTCATGACTCTAAAAAGCTTACTGATAAAAAGATAATGAGCTGCGCTCCTATGATTATGAAAAAGATTCCTTATGAATCTATAGTTTTATCTAATAAAGAATATAATGAGTATTATGAAAAAGGTATTAATATTAATAAAATGAAAGCTATTCTTCATAATAAGATGCTTTATAAGATGAAGAATAAATCTCTTCCTTATCAAAAGATTATTGTAGACCAATTTTGTCTTCCTGGGGTTTACTTTAATTATTTAAGGGATGTTAAAGAAAAAGTAGCTGGAATTACTTTTCTTACTAAGGCAGAAGATAAAAACTTAGCTGTTGCTAGTGCATCTATTATTAGTAGATATATATTCCTAGAGGAAAAAGCTAAGCTTGAAAAGAAATTAGGAATGGAAATTCCTCTTGGAGCTGGATCTAAAGTTGACGAAGTTGCTAAAGAAATATTAAATAAAAAAGGTATAGATTATTTAAAAGAAATATCTAAATTTAGTTTTAAGAATACAGAAAAAATAAAATAGCACATAGGTGCTATTTTTTATATTACTATATTTTATTAGTTATTTTTTTGTTTTGGAATATCCACTTATAATTTCATCTAACACTTTTCTTTCAATTGATATTTTTAAGATAATTTTACTTTTATCTTTCTTTTCTTCTACTTTAATAGAATCACTTTCTAGTTGTTCTTTTACGTATCTTAGATCTATTGGATATATATTAACAGCTTCTCTTTCATAATCAATGTTTAGCATGACATAGTCTTGTGCTTTATCTTGTTTATGGAATATAAAGTTAGTTATTGTTTGATCAAGAAAATACTTTTTTCTTTGAATTTCCATGAATGATTCTATATCGCTAGTAGTTATTTTATAGTTTTCCATTTTTGTATTTATTACTTTTACTTCTATTCTTATTTTATCATTATGCATGTTTTCTGCCTTGCTTTTAATGTAGGTAGTAACTATTTCATCCCATATATTGTCTATTAACTCATTAGAATAGTTTATTAAATCTCTTTGACGTTTTGCTTCTTGTTCTTCGATCTTTCTTTTAACTTTTTTTACTTCATCTTTAAAGTATCTCATTTTTCTAATTGTTTCTTCTTTCATGATATCCCTCTTGGTGAGTTATTATAACAAACTAATAAAAAAAGTAAAAGGTTTCTTTTACTTTTTTAGTGATAAACTGTAGTTTTCTATTATATCTAATACATTATTTATTGTATCTTGATCTGCTTTACTTAAAGATACTTCTACATTATCTATAACTTGTCCATAAGTACTATAAAATACTTCATTTCCTTGTGCATCTTTATAAGACTGCGCTAAAGACATATCATCTACTTTATCTATTCTTAGCATTCCAAGATCATTTTGCAGATACATTTCATGTAAGTCACTTGACTTAGATTCAGTATATTCTACTGTACTTATATTAACTATTTTTTTATTATATAGTTTTCCATCTTTTACTTCATATAATTTATCATTTATACAAAGTGTGTTATCTATTAAGTTTACATCTATTGTTTTACCATTTATTACTTCAACTACTTCTCTACCAGTATTTATACTAACATATGGAGCATCAACAGGCTTTTTATTATTTGAACAACCCATTGATAATATAGCTGTTAATGATAAAACTAATGCTTCCTTTCTTATTTTATTCATAAAAACCCCCTGAAACATTATAATTGTAGCATAATATTGTACATTTGTCAATTATAGTACATTATTTTGCACTCTTTTTTAATTTTTTATGTTCTATTAAGCCTTTGGCTAAGTCTATGAAGTTTTCTTTAAATAATGTTACAACATTACCATTATAGTCACTAGCTATCATAACTTTAAATCCTTGCAAATCATATGGTTCATAGTTATCATAGCTTTCATTTATTGCTTTTAATAGCTCTTCTTCTATTTCTTCGTATGTTTTGCCTTCACTTAATTTAATATTTACTAATTCTTCATAAATTGCTACTACTATGTCTGTGTATTTAACGGATGAATTACTTGGGTGCACGCTTCTACTTAGTGCAGCATCAATTAACTCTAGCATTGCATATTCGTTTGCTACTTTTGTTTCATCAATTTTGTTTACTATTTCGTTGTCACCATTTCCTGTTAACTTTATAAAGTCACATCCTAACATTTTAGTTATAATATCATATAAGATATCGTACTGAGTATATCCTGATGCTATTCCTGGTTTAATTCCAGTAGCATAGTATGCCATTTTGTCAGATAAATATTCTTGAAGTGATGAACCTATTCTACTAAATGTGCATTGATCTTCATAAATCCCAAAACCAATTGGTATATTTGATGCTACTACACCTTTTCCATCTATTTCTTTATAGATATATTCTGATGCATGACCATAGATTTCATGGCATATTGTAAAATCTACAATTCCTTTTCCCGAAATTGCTTCTGTCATTTCAATTCCTTCTTTGTTTAAAGTCACCTTATTTTCATAAGGTTTATATTCTCCGATTTGAGCAATTGAATATTTTTCATTTGAGTATTCACAACTCATATCTTTTAGATTTGTATATAATACTGTTAAATCTATATTTATGTTATTTGCTTTTAAGTTTTGAGCTCCTCTTGTAAGGATATCTTTTACTTCATCATTAAATTTATCATTTTCTTCTATTACTTTAATAATATCATCCCAAGTTATATTTGATAGTTTCATGTAGTTATTAAATTCATCTGCTTCACAAGTTACATCAATCTTCTGATTTTTTATAAATTCTTTATCTACTCTGCTCATGTATTTATTATTTTTATCAATACTTGGATCTAGGCTTACTATTTCATGAAAGAAACTTCCTTTCTTTTCTTCTAGTAATTCTATTCCATATTTTTTCATATTAGATATTAATCTTTCTTCGCTTTTATTACATCCACCTAGTGAAAGTGCAATTGAAGCTGAAAGAGCTATTGGAAGAGCTTTTCCAATTATTGCTTTTTTTAATTCTTTTTTCATTTAAATATCCCCTTTATTTTTGCAGCTAATGATGAATTTTCTATAATTGCCCCAGTTATTTTTTCTGCTGCGATATCCATAAATTCATCAGCACTTATGTGTTCCCATGATGAAGTGTAAGTGTTATAGAAAGAAATATCAGTGGTATTAAGTTCTGTAAATGTCTTACTAATTTGACTAAGTATATCTTCTTCTATTAAGTCTTTTTCTTCACCTTTTATTATTTTTATTTCTACAATTCTCTTTATAAGTTCATTTATATATTCTGAATATGGTTTTTCTGTTTTACTTTCAATTCCAAATTGTACATCATCTTTCATTCTATCAAGCATATGTATTATTTCATATACATATGTTTCTGCTCTGCCATCTTTAGGATCTCTTACTTTTTCTAGAAGAGCTTCTTCTCCATTATTAATTAAATCTTTAAAGCTTACATCTAATGAGTTTGCTAATATATCATATAATATTGCAAATCCTTCATATCCGGTTGAAAATTCATCTATTTTATTTGATGCATAGTAAGCTATTTTGTCGCTTAAATACTCTTGAAGTGAATCTCCAAGTGTAGTTCTATATGCTATAAATTCTTTATTTGCATTTATTATGCTATCTACTTTTACAATGTATGAATAATTGTCAGCTTCTATGTTTATGAAATCGCCTTTTTTAAAATATCCCATAGAACCATGCCCAAATATTTCGTGAAAATATGTTTTATAAATGTGACATATGTCTTCAGGATCTAGTGATATTCCAGATCTTATAGCGCTTTCGTATAATTCTCTAAATTCTTCTTTTCTAGTGTAGGCATTTGAATTAATTACAACGTGGTGATTTTCTGATTCAAATTGTCCAGATACCATGCTATTTATATTTGCACTTTCTATATCTGCAACTTCTATGTCCAAATCTTGTAAGTTAAGATATAATGCTGTTAGATCATATTCAATTCCATATTTAATTAGACAGTCTATTCCTGTGTTTAGTGCATTTTTTACGTCTTCAGGTAAGTATTTGTTGTTATTAATAACTTCTCTTATATCATCCCATGTAACGTTTCCTACATTTAATTCTTTATTTAATTCATTTAATTCTATATGTTTTCTTCTTTTAAGTATTCCATCACCATGATAATAGCTTTCACTATCTTCTCTAACTTCATAGTATCCTGGTGCTTCTTTTTCACCTAATTGCGTTAATGTTTTTATAGTGTACTCTTTTACAGTATCTTCATAAGTTTTTATTTTTCTTTGTTTTTCAAAGTTTGCATAACCAGTTGCTATCGCTCCTGAAAGTACTATTGGCATGAATTTATACAATAATTTTGCTTTTAATATTCTTTTATCCATATTTCCCACCTGACAGCGTAATATTGTACCATAATAAAATACGTATGTCAATGATACGTATTTTATTTAATACTACTTTATCTTTTTAATTTCATTAAGTAGATTTATTGCTTCAATAGGAGTTACATTATTGATATCTATTTCTTTTATGAACTCTCTTAGTTCATCTGTTTTTGTTACTTCTAGGTTTAATTCTAGTTGTTCGCTTCTTGTAGTTGTTTTAGATTCTCTTTCAAATGTTCTAAGCATCTTTTCAGCTTCATCTATTACTTCTTCTGGAAGAAGCGCTAGTTTAGCAACGTTTATACCATAGCTTCTATCTACTGGGCCTTCTTCTACTTTATGCATAAATACTACTTCATCATTTTCTTCTTTTATTGATACATGAACATTTTTAATTCCATCTAGTTCTTTTTCCATTTTAGTAAGTTCATGGTAGTGTGTTGAAAATAATGTCTTACATTTTATGTTCTTTACAATATAGCTTATTATGCTTCCAGCTAAGCTCATTCCATCGTATGTACTTGTTCCTCTTCCAAGTTCATCAAATAGTATTAGAGAATCTTTTGTAGCATTTTTAAGAGCGTATGCACTTTCTTTCATTTCAACCATAAATGTACTTTCTCCACCTACTAAGTCATCTGAAGCTCCGATTCTTGTAAATATTTTATCAAATATTGGTAAATTTGCTTCCTTAGCCGGAACAAATGACCCTATTTGGTTAAGAATGGCTATTACTGCAAATTCTCTCATGTATGTGCTTTTACCACTCATGTTAGGACCAGTAATTATCATTACACTTTGCTCTTTATCCATTTTTATATCATTAGCTATGTAGTCATTTTTAATTACTTTCTCTACTACTGGATGTCTTCCTAATTTAATATCAATTATTCCTTCATCATTTATTGTTGGTCTTACAAATGAGTTTTCTTCACTTACTGTACTTAAGCTTTGAATTACATCTAAGAATGCTAGGTCACTGCTAAGCTTTTGTAAATCTTTTGTATATTTACTTACTTCATTTTTTATTTCTACAAATAAGTCATATTCTAAAGATTTAATTTTTTCTTCAGCATTTAGTATCATGTCTTCTTTTTCTTTAAGAAGTGGAGTTATATATCTTTCACTGTTTGTAGTAGTTTGTTTTCTGATATAACCATATTCTTCTTTGACGTCTTTTACCATTCCTTTAGATACTTCTATATAATAACCAAATACTTTGTTATATCCTACTTTAAGTGTTTTAAGTCCTGTTCTTTCTCTTTCTTCTCTTTCAAAGTCGCTTATATATTTTTTCCCATTAGTGCTTATATCTCTTAATTCATCTAGTTCTTTATTATAACCACTCTTTATTATATTGCCTTCTTTAATAGAAAGTGGTGCATCTAAATCTATTGATTTATCTAATAGTTCAACTAAATTATCAAAAGTTTTTACTTTATCTAATTTTAATTCTTCAAGTATCAAATTAATATCAGGTAATACTGATAGTGATGTTTTAAGATTAATTAAGTCTCTTGCATTTAATGAGAATACTGCTACTTTACCAACTAATCTTTCTACATCGTATACTTGATATAAAAGTTCTTTTAATTCACTTTTCAATAAAAATTCTTTGTTAAATAATTCGATTAAATCTTGTCTTTTTATTATTTCTTCTTTATTTAAAAGTGGTTTTAATAAATATTCTCTTAAAAGTCTACTTCCCATGGCTGTTTTGGTTTTGTCAAGAAGCCATAGAAGGCTATACATTCTATCTTTATTTCTTATTGTTTCTACAAGCTCTAAATTTCTTATAGTTTCTTTAGATAATGATAAGTAATCTTTAGATGATACATATATTGGATCAGATAAGTGAGTCAATTCTTTCTTTTGATTAGATGTTACATACGAAATAAGTTTAATGGTATTATCTTCTAGTTTAGCATCATTAAGCGATGATACTCTTGCTTTACTCATATTTCCAGTATAGTCATATATACTGATAAATATATTATAGTTTTTATTTAAAACTTCTAACAATTCTTTATCAAAGGAAGAATCTACGACAAGTTCTTTTACTCCTAGATTAACTAGTTCATTTATTAGTTTATCTTTATCTTTTGATATAAAAGTAGCATATATTTTACCACTTAATAGATCTAAATAACTAAGAGCATATAGACTATTATAGTCAGTTACATAGCTTATAAAGTTATATGTTTTTTCATCTAGGCTTTCTGAGTTTGTAATAGTTCCTTTGCTTACAACTTCAATTACTTCTCTTTTTACTATTCCTTTAGCAAGTTTTGGATCTTCCATTTGCTCACATATGGCGACTTTATAGCCTTTATCTATTAGTTTTTCTAGGTATGCATTTACTGCGTGATGAGGAACACCACACATAGGCACTCTTTCTTTTAATCCGGCATTTTTGCCTGTTAGAGTAAGTTCAAGTTCATGTGAAGCTAAAACTGCATCTTCAAAGAATAATTCGTAAAAGTCACCTAATCTATAGAACAATATAATATCTTTATATTCATTCTTAGTCTTAATATATTCTTTCATCATTGGGCTTACTTCGTCTATATTAACATCTGACAATTTCACTTATACCACCTAGGATTTATTTTACTATTAATACATAAAAAAAGAAAGAGTTAAATACTTTCTATTTCTCTCTTTTCTTTATCTATTTTGTTTTCTATTGATATTCTAAGTACTACCATCATTACTGATATAAGTGTTAATGAGAAAGTACCACCATATGATAAGAATGGAACTGGAGTTCCTGTCATAGGAATAAGTGCTAATATACCACTAAAGTTAATTAATAAGTGCACCAGTAAGTATATAGCACATCCATAGGCTATTATCGAGTTTCTAAGGTTAGTTGCGTTTTTTGCTACTAATAATATCCTATATAATATATACATAAATCCAGCAATTATTAAAAGTCCTCCAATTAATCCTGTTTCCTCTACTATTATTGGAAATATAAAGTCTGTGTGTGATTCAGGAAGATATAAATATTTTTGAGTTGACTTTCCTATTCCTTTTCCAAATAATCCTCCATTATGAAAAGCAATGAAACCATTACATACTTGATATCCTGTTTCCTCTAGATATCTTGTACATGGAGCTTTAAATGTTAAACGAGATGATTGCATTTCATTTAATAGTTTAGTTCCTACTCCACTTGATACAAATACAATAGCACTTACAAGTCCCGCTCCTGCAAGTATTTTTAAATATTTAACCATTTTATTGTTTTGAAATGGCACTGCAAAGAATACAAGCATTGATATGAATGCTAATATAAGAGCAGTACCTAAATCTGGTTGTAAGAAGATTAACCCAAAAGCTATTACTGCATATATTATTGGAAGTAAAAAGCTATATTTTATTTTAATAAGTTTTTCTAACTCTCCATAGTATACTCCAAATAAAAGTATTACTGATATTTTGGCTAGTTCACTAGGTTGGAATTTAATAAACCCTAAATTTATCCATGATCTTGCTGAGTTTACTATCTTACCTCTTAATAAAACATATACTAGTAAAAATAATGTTCCGCCCACTATCCAAGGCACTAATTTTTTATAGTTTTTTGTTGGTACTTTTAATATTATTAAGAAACCAAATATAAATGAAGCTAATACTATTATTATTTGTTTCATAAAAAAGTAATATGGACTAACTCCGTAAGTTATAACTGAGCTTACGCTTGAAGCAGATAGAATAGCAAAAATTCCTATAATACTATATAGGATAATCATTATTAATAAAGGTTTATCAATTAACATTATTTTACTTTTCTTCATATTATAAATATAGCACATATTAAGTACTTTTTAAATTATTTTTTTTAAATAGGTTTTTATTTATGTCAAAAACAATAAACTTGCGTAAACTAATATAGAATATAAAGGGGGAAAGATTAATTATGTATTATTACGGATATAATGGAGGATATAGTCCATACTCTTCTTATTATCCATCATATAATTATAATAGTTATGGTTATACGTGGGCTATAGTTCTTGTCTTATTTATTTTACTAGTAGTAGTTTTTGGAGCTGGCTTTATTAATAATCCAGTTAACTAAAAAGGAAGATTTCTTCCTTTTTTCTTATTGATTTAATTCTCGCTTTTTGGTACAATTATACCCGCATAGGGGTGAAGTATATGCTTAAAACTAGTGATATATTAGATGAGAAAGAACCAATATTACATAAAGTATGTGATGAAGTTGTTTTTCCACTTTCTAAAGATGATAAAAAATCAATAAAAGATATATATGAGTATTTGAGACTTTCTCAAGATGAAGAAAAAGCTGAAAAACTTGGTTTAAGAGCTGGTATGGGAATGGCTTTTCCTCAGATTGGGAAACTTAAAAGAATATTTGTAATTAGTTATAAAACTGAAGAAGGAGATTTCATAGAATATACCGTTATTAATCCTAAAATAGAAAGCTATTCTAATGAAATGGTATATGTTGAAGAAGGAGAAGGATGCCTAAGCGTTAATAGAGAGGTAGAAGGCATTGTACCTAGAAGAGCTAGAATAACTGTTACTTTCTTTGATGAAGATGGCAATCAAAGAACTGAAAGAGTTAGAGAAGAAATTGCAATTGCTTTTCAGCACGAGATTGATCATCTAAACGGAATAATGTTTACTGATAGAATTGATAAAAATGACCCATTTAAAGATAAAGATAAGATGAGAAGTATTTAATATTTCTCTTTTCTTTTCACCTAAAATAAGATATAATTTCTTTAGAATATGGAGGGAACATGAAGAATTTATATAGAATAATATTTTGGGGATTAATAATGGCTCTTTGCATTGCTGCTGGAGTTTTAGGAGTAATAAGAAAAAATGCCGGTTTTTCTGAAAGCAAAGCTGAAATTGATTATATAGTTAAATCATTCAATGATAGTCCTGAGGTTAAACTTTATTATCAAAGCGGCGTACTTATTACTGCAAACCGAGATGGTAAGGATTTAGTAATTAACTATGACGGCGGGGATAAAGTATCATATAAACTCAAGTACTATAATGGATACTTACAAACTACTCTAAATCAAAATGATGCTTTTGCAATTGTTATGCTTAAAGTAATTGCAGGAAGTATTAATGAATACTATGGAGATAATACTAGAGCTATTTATTCTGTTTTTGAAGATAGTTCTAAACTACTTCTATACACTTTTAATGATGGAATTGAATTTTCTCCTGTAGAAAACAACTATATTGTTAAATTAAGACTTGGAAAGCCTATTAATGTTTTATCTAGTGCTCTTCCAATTAGCAATAATGAAGAAAATCAAATCACTAACGAAGAGAACAATGAAGTTAATGAAGAAAATGTAGCTACTGAAGAAAATAATGAAAACTAAAAAAAGACCTTTTGGTCTTTTTATTTTTTTCTATATTTTGGCAAATATCCATTATTATTTCTAATATCTCTTATTAATTCTTTTGGTGTAATATATAAACCTTTTGCTTCAAAGTATGCTTCTAATTGTTCATAGCTATAAGATGAAGAAACATTAAGTAGTGCTGCAGAAGTACATAGAACTTCAAGTAGACATCCATATCTTGAAAATAATTCTACTTTCTTTAATAAATCCCCATTTCTAGTTAGTACTATTCTGAAGTTGTCTCTGATATATTTTTCTATTTCTTCAATTGTAGCACCATAGTTATATAAAATAGTTGTTAGCGTATTTATATTGTCTGTTATTTCCCCTATTCTATCATTCTTTATATAGAATGCTCTCATGCTCTCTTCTAATGTTTTTCTTCTATTATTACTTTCTATATTTAGAAGACGTGCAATAGCGTCTGCTTCCTTACTTATTAATTTATTTCTTCCACTGTCACTTCTTCTTATATTACTAAATGAAGCTTCTGATATGGCTTTGTTTTGCATAAGCCAATCTTTTTTTACTTTTTCGTCAGTATATATAATTCTAGACATTTTATTTACCCCCTACTTTAAGTTCCCTTGAGAAATCTTCTTCTCTACTTCCATATGCTAGTTCTGATATAAAATTCAAGTATTCTTCATATTTAACTCTTAATCTTTTCATTTCTATATCAGTTATTGGATATAATTCTACTAAAGATTTTTTATCTTTATCAGTCCAATTTTTTGAAAACTGTTCTAAGTCTTTTAGTGAGAATCTAAATTGCATATAACAAGCAAAAGCATATAATTCTCTTGTATTATAATTTACAGATGATGTTGTAGATATTAAGTACTTAGTATAGTTTTGATCATCCATATCTAGTTTAAATAAAAATAGTTCAGTTGAAAGAGGCTTATCTGTCTCTGGGTCTATTACTTCATCAAATATGGCTAATCTAGTTACAGTGTTTGACGCTGTAGAAACACTTAAGTAAGAATGATAAGATAAAAATGCAGATATCTCTTTATCACTACAACCATAAGTCTTTAAAATGTTAGATAAATAGTTCATATTTCTTAACACAGTATTGTCTTTTAAATTTGGATTATGCTTATAGAAGTTGATTATCACTTTATCTAAATTTGTAACATTAAACTGTTTTCTTACATCATCAATTTCTTTATATAAATTAGGATGAGATTCGTAGAATTTAGTATTCATAGAAAGATAATCTTTCCTTTTTCGTATTTCCTTAGTCGTCATTATCTTACACATTGTCTCTCTTGACATAAATTATGCCCCCTTCTATACACAAACGTATAAATGATACCATATTAAATACATTAAGTCAAGTTTATTTAATCGAATGTTATGTTTTTTATTTGTTCATTTTTAATCATATTAATTATTAATAGATTTATTCTATCGTAGTCTACTTCTCCACCTACTTTAGGAAGATTTTTAAACTTAGATATCTTCTCATACTCTTCTTCTACATTATCTATATTGAACGAATCAAGTCCTAGTTCTTTCTTAAGAATAGGTTTATATTTTTGGTTTAATTTAAGAAGTATATGAATTGCTACTTTATCAAGAGGTAGAACCTCTTCTTTTATAATAGACATTGAAGCTAGGTTTAGTGCTTCTTCTTCACTATCAAACTTAGGCCAAAGTACTCCTGGAGTATCAAGTAATTCTATCTTGTCATTTATTTTAATAGTGCTTATATTTTTAGTTACACCAGGAATATTACCTGTTGTAGCTGCTTTTCTATTAGCTATTTTATTAATTAGTGTACTTTTACCTACATTAGAAGAACCTACTATCATTACTCTAGCTTTTTTAGGAAGAAGTCCTTTTTCTTTTCTCTTTAAATTAATCTTTTCTAGAGAAATACTTACAGCATCTATTAAGTCTTTTTTAATAGATGCACTTTCTAAAGTTGATTTTAGTACTGTATATCCGTGATCTTTATAATATGTTTCCCACATTTTAGTTCTTTCGGTGTCACATAAATCATATTTACTAAAAACAATAATTTTATCTTTATTATTAGTAAATTCATCTATATCTTTAACATAAGAACTCCTTGGGACTCTTGCATCTAAAACTAAAACAACTACATCTACTAAATCTATTTGCTCTTTAATTTGTCTTTTAGTTTTAGCCATATGCCCCGGATACCAGTTAATGTTCGTTTTTTTGAAATTTTTTTCTTCATTATTCATAAAGATTACCTCCTTTATTTTAAGTTATTTTCTACATCTTCAATTGTTCTAAATAAAACACCTTTAATACCAAATTCACATGCTGCATCAACATTTTTCTGTTTATCATCAAAAAACATTGTTTCATTTTTATTTAAATGATATCTATCAACTATCAATTCATATATTTTTTTATCTGGCTTTAAAAGCTTTTCTTGATATGAATAAATACCACCTTTAAATATTTTATCTACATCAATAGTTCTTTTAACATATTCATGAGATTCTTTAGCAATATTTGAAAGAATATATAAATCATACCCTTTATCTTTTAACCTAGAAATATAATCAAAGTTATCTTGCATAAGAGGATATGATATATGTAAATTGTCCTTACTTAATATATATTTAATTGCTTCATAATCACTATCATTTTTAAATGTTTCAATATAATTAGATACTTCTTGATTACCTAAAACACAATCAACAAAAGATTTACCATATACTTTCTTACAAAGTTCAGAAGCATCTATATTTAAAATATTACTTATGTTTTGAGTGCTATCATCAAACATAACTCCACCAATATCAAATATTATATTTTTAATCATATCATTCACCTCTTTTATTAATGGCTTAACCGTCAATATCAAGTATCAAATACTATGCTATTTTTGACGATTTTTTATATATTTTTAATGCTTTTTAATAATTTATTATTAAAAAATGTAATTACTTAATGCTTAGTTTTTCCTTATTTTATAGGAGTTTCATGAATGGCTAGACTAAATCAATATCAACCAATTTATATTAGTTTTATTTTCATTCATTTGGATCAACTCCTTTACTGAATTTTCTTAGCCATTATAACAAGGCCTTTAATATTCTCTTTATTTGTAGTGTCTTTAAAGATTGGTTTTTCTTTAGTTACCATTTTAACAATTGTACGACCAATAAATCCCATCTTTTTAGGATTCATTCCGCCTTGATAATAGAAAAATGGAATATCACCTAAATTATTAACATTAACAATTTGACTAATATTAACTTTTTCTTTAGGAGTACAGCCAACAGCAAATACTATAAGTCTTTTAGGTTTTAATTTTTTTATTTTATTAAAACCATTAATCATTCCACCCATAATCCATCCACCATGAATTATAAGGTCATAATCATTGATATCGAAATCATTTATATCTTTTATTTCTTTTAATTCAGCATTTAATTCACTGCTAATCCATTCAGCATACTTTTTAGTAAAACCTGTCTTGCTTTGGTATGTGATTAGTGTTTTCATTTGGATTACCTCCTATCTATCGTTTAACTTCTTAATAAGTTTTTTATGTATTGGCCTAATAAAATCACACATCGTTTCATTATCTGCTTCTTCAAAAGGAATCCATTTAACTCCTTTTGATTCATCTTCTCGATATACTAGTGGAATAGTATCATCAGCTTCCATGATATATAAAACATCCAAATGTAAATGT
>JAEEZR010000034.1 GCA_016292035.1 Caryophanales bacterium | reverse complement strand
CTAAAGAAAGAATTGAAAGATTAAATAATATGTTCATAGATTGGACATATATTGATACGCGTTATTTAAATAATCAAATAACTGACAATTTAGAATATAAAAAAATAATGCTAGAAAGAATGAGACATATCTTAGAAGATTTATCTTATGAAATGGATGGATCTATCACTGATATATCAAAGCAAAAAGAGATAGAAAAAGAAATTATTAAAAGAATGTGGAGATAATCTACATTCTTTTAATTTTTTTCTTTGAAAATACATAGTTTTATAGTATAATTTAGTTTATGAGGAGATGAATATATGAAGATTTTATCAGTTAACGCAGGTAGTTCATCACTTAAATTCCAAATGTATGAAATGCCTGAAGAAAAAGTATTAATTTCAGGAGTATTTGAAAGAATCGGATTAGATAATGGAATGTATACTCTTAAAATTAATGGAGAAAAAATTAAGAAAGAAAAAGATTTAAAGGATCATAGTGTAGCAGTACAAACACTTATCGATGAACTTTTAGATAATAAAATAATTGAATCATTAGATGAGATTAAAGCTGTAGGTCATAGATTAGTTCATGGTGGTGAAAAATATGCTGAATCTGTAGTAATAGATCAAGATGTTATTAAGACTGTTGAAGAATTAAGTGATTTAGCTCCACTACATAATCCAGCTAACTTAATTGGTGTTAGAACATTTATGGAATTAATACCAAATGCTACTCAAGTTGGATGTTTCGATACTGCATTCCATCAAACTATGAAACCAGAGGCATTTTTATATCCAGTACCATATGAATGGTATGAAAAATATGGTGTAAGAAAATATGGATTCCATGGTATGAGTCATAATTATATAGCTAATAGATGTGCTGAATTATTAGGAAAGAAAGATTCTAAGATTGTATCTTGCCATATTGGTAATGGTGGAAGCTTATGTGCTATTAAAGATGGTAAGAGTTTTGATACATCTATGGGATTTACTCCTAATGCTGGACTTATGATGGGTTCACGTTCTGGTGGAATTGATGCTACTTTAATACCTTATGTTATGCAAAAAACAGGTAAGAGTATGGAAGAAGTATTCAATGACTTAAATAAGAATTCAGGATTTGTTGGTGTATCTGGTATATCATCAGATTCAAGAGATATCGAAGATGCTATAGCTGAAGGAAATGAAAGAGCTAAATTATCTCAAGAAATTTATGTTCAAAAGATAGTTAACTATATAGCTAGATACTTTGTTGAACTTCAAGGATTAGATGCAATAGTATTTACTGCTGGTGTTGGTGAAAACTCAAAAGCAACTCGTGCTGAAATATTAGATAAACTTGAATGTTTAGGTGTTAAATATGATAAAGAATTAAATGACTTCCGTGGAGAAGAAAGATTAATTTCTACACCTGATTCTAGTATTAAAGTATATGTAATACCAACTGATGAAGAAGTTATGATTGCAAGAGATACATATAGACTTGCTAATAAATAAGATAGATTATTCTATCTTTTTTTTGTGGTTTATAGTATAATATTGTTGGAAAGAAGGAACAATATGAAGATAATGTCAGTAAATGCAGGAAGTAGTTCTTTGAAATTCAGTCTATTTGAGATGAATGATAAATCTTTAATTGCATCTGGTTATTTTGAAAGAGTTGGACTTGCTGATAGTTTTTATACAATTAAATATAATGGTGAAAAGATTAGAGAAGAAGTAGATATGCCTAATCATAAAGTGGCTGTAGAAGTACTTTTAGATAGATTGGTATCTATTGGAATAATAAAAGATTTAAATGAAATAGAAGGTGTAGGACATAGACTTGCTCATGGTTCTACTAAATATAAAGAAAGTGTTTTAATAACTGATGAAGTTATTAAAGACTTAAGAAGTTTAACAGAACTAGCACCTCTTCATATACCAGCTAATATACTTGGTATTGAAGCAATGAAAGCAGTATTACCAAATGTACCAATGGTTGGTGTTTATGATACATCATTCCATCAAACAATGGATCCAGTATCATATATTTATCCAGTACCATATGAATGGTATGAAAAATATAATATTAGAAAGTTTGGTTTCCATGGAACAAGTTTTAGATATATATGTAGAGAAATACCTAGACTTATTGGAAAAGAAAATTATAAAGCTATTATATGTCACTTAGGTAGTGGTGGATCAATATGTGCTGTAAAAGATGGCAAGAGTGTTGATACTACTATGGGATTTGCTCCAGTATGTGGTATTATGATGGGAACACGTAGTGGTGATATAGATCCACTTATCATACCATATGTTATGCAAAAAGAAGGATTAGAAGTTGAAGAAGTTATTAATGCTTTGAATAAGAAATCAGGTTTCTTAGGACTAAGTGGTAAATCAAGTGACTTCAGAGATATCTATAAAGGTGTTACTGAAGGAGATGAACGTTGTAAACTAGCTATGGATAAATATGTTAGAACTGTTACTAGTTATATTGGTTCATACTTTATAGAATTAGGTGGAGTAGATACAATTATATTTACTGCAGGACTTGGTGAAAATGCTAGTGAAGCAAGATTAGCTATTATGGAAAAACTTGCTTGTTTAGGAATAAAAGTTGATTTAGAAAAGAATCAAGTTAGAGGAGAAGAAATTAAAATTTCAACAGATGAT
>JAEEZR010000003.1 GCA_016292035.1 Caryophanales bacterium | reverse complement strand
CTTTCTATAAATTATTCTCCCGCGTGTTAAATCACAAATTGGAATTTCAAGGAGTACTGTATCACCTGGAAAAATACGGATTAGGTTTTGACGCATTTTTCCAGAAACGCGAGCTTCTACTACATGACCATTTTCAAGTTTTACTTTAAAGTCTCCGCCAGGAATAACTTCAAGTACTTTTCCTTCAGCTTCAATATAGCCTTCTTTTGCCATTCTTTCACTCTCCTGTTAAAATTTCATAGCCTTCTTTAGTAACAACAACTGTATGCTCATAGTGTGCTGATTGTTTACCATCTTGAGTACAAATAGTCCAATCATCTTCCATAAGCCATACATTTCTTTTGCCTAAAGTAAACATAGGCTCGATTGCTATTGTCATTCCTTCTTCTAATATAAGTTCACTCTCATTATTAGAGTAATTATATACGCATGGATCTTCGTGCATTTCTTTTCCAATGCCATGACCTGTTAGTTCTCTAACAATACCTAGACCATGCTCCTTAGCAACAGCTTCAATAGCTTTGCTTATTTCATTTAACTTAACACCAGCTTTAACTTTACTAATTCCTGCATAAAGTGCTTCTTTAGTATAAGTAAGTAAATCATCTACTTCACTAGAAACATTACCTACTTTATAAGTCCTAGCTGTGTCAGCCATCATACCATTAAAACTAACAACTAAGTCCACAGTAATTATATCACCTTTTCTTAGTTTTTTCTTCCCTGGAATGCCATGAACTACTTCTTCATTAACACTTGTACATACACTAGCAGGGAATCCTTCGTAACCTTTGCACTCCATCTTTCCGCCGCGATTAATAACGAACTTTTCTGATAGAGTATCTATCTCTTTAGTAGTTATACCTTCTTTAATAACATTTTCTAAATAATTTAGAAGGTCAAAGGCTATCTTACCAGCTCTTTTCATATCAGCTATTTCTTCATCAGTTTTAATGCTAATCATTATTAACTCCTAATATTTTAGTAATAATTCCAAAATTTTCTTCTGGACTCTTACTTCCATCTATCTCAATTAAAGAACCTTCATCTTTATACTTGTTAATTAACTCAGTAGTCTCATTAAAATATGTATTATATCTATTTTCATAAGACTCTTTATTATCATCACTTCTATGCTCTAGTGGTGTTTTACAATCATCACATATACCATCAACTTTTGGTTTAGCATATCCGCTTGTTAAATTATAGTTCCTTTTACAATTAGGACAATTAACTCTTCCAAGTATACGATTAAGTCCTGTTTCCTTATCTATGTTAATAAATATAACTATAGGCTTTTCTATTCCAAGTCTATTTAGAATATCTTCATAATCAATTGCTTGATTAAGACGTCTAGGATATCCATCTAACATAAATGGTTTAGATAAATCAATACTTCTAAGCTTATTCTCTATAAGTTGTTTTAGCAAAGTATCATCAACCATTTTTCCTGAACTAACAATACTTTCTATTTCTTTTCCTATAGCAGAACCCTTAGCTATTTCTTCTCTTAAAACATCTCCTGCAGAGATATGACTAAAGCCATATTTTTCTTTTAAGAGAGAACTATATGTGCCCTTGCCTGCGGCAGGAGGTGCTATCCAAATAACATTCATGGATTACCTCCTATAGGCACGGCTAGCAACTGAACTTTCAAGTTGCTTATAAGTTTCAAGTAATACTCCAACTACGATTAGTATTCCAGTACCACCAAGTGTTACATTACTAGGCATCTTAGATACCCAAGAGAACACAATTGGAAGTGCAGCAATTACAGCTATGAATATAGCACCCATAAATGTAATTCTACCTAATACCTTAGAAACATAATTAGTAGTTTCTTTACCAGGTCTTATACCAGGAATATAACCATTTTGTTTATTTAAGTTTTTAGCAATATCCTCAGGATTAACTGCAGCTATAAATGTATAAGCATAAGTAAATAATATTATTAATGCAACATAAACTGCAAATCCAATTGGAGTTGTTGTTGTTAAATACTTAGTAACAAATAATTGGAATGCATCTTTTTTAATAAAATATGTTAGAGTTGTTGGGATTGCTAGTACTGCAGAAGCAAAGATTACTGGCATAACTCCAGCAGAGTTTATGCGTAGTGGTAAGAATGAAGTGTTAGCATTTTGATATGTTCCAGCACTTCTATTTGAATACTGAATTGGTATTCTTCTTTCTGCTTCTTGTACATATATAATTCCAATTATAATTGCTATATATATTAGAATATAAATAACAAATGATAAAATTCCAATAAATGTATTTGATCCACTAACTACTAATGAGTTAAATGCATCAACTATCATCTTAGGCACAGTATTTATAATACCTGCCATGATTATTAAGCTAATACCATTTCCCATACCTTTATTAGTGATTTGATCACCTAAATAAAGTAAGAATGCAGTACCAGCAGCTAAGATTAAACTTATTTCTGCATACTCAAGTGCACTTCCAGTTTTACCCATAAACATAACTGAGTAAATATAACCTTCAATAAGTGCAAAGAATATACCTAGATATCTATTAATCTTATTAATTTTTACTCTTCCTTCTTCACCCATTTCTTTAAGTTCTGAGAAATATGGGATTCCCATAATATCCATTTGAAGAACTTGTAAAACGATTGAAGCAGTGATATAAGGCATTACGCCTAGAGCGAAGATACTAAATTGTTTTAGTCCTCCACCACTCATTGCATTTAATAACTCAAGGAAACCTAAATCTTTTGTAATAGCCTTCATACCAGGAACTGTTATTGCATTTCCTAAAGAGAAAATGAATAACACTCCTATAGTATAAAGAACTCTATTCCTTAAGTCTTTGTTAGTTTTTTTAAATATTGATTTAAATGTATTAAACATTTTAAATCACCTCTACTTTTCCACCATTACTTTCTATTTTTGCAATAGCTGTGTTTGTAAATACGTTAGCTTTTACAACAAGCTTCTTAGTAAGTTCTCCACTTCCTAGAATTTTAATTCCATTAAGTTCTTTCTTTACTAATCCTTTTTCTCTTAATAATTCTGGTGTTACAGTAGTATTATCTTCAAAAATATTTAAATCTTCTACATTAACTACAGCATATCTTGTAGTAAATCTAGCATTGTTAAATCCTCTTCTAGGAATTCTCTTATATAAAGGATTTTGTCCACCTTCGAACCAAGGTTTAATGCTAGCACCACTTCTTGCCTTTTGTCCTTTTTCACCACGTCCAGCAGTTTTTCCGTTTCCGCTTCCTGGACCTCTACCTACTATTTTTCTTCTATGAGTAGATCCAGGATTTGTTTTAAGTTCATTTAATTTCATTATCCTAATATCTCCTCTACTTTTTTACCTCTAAGATTTGCAACATGTTCTGCGCTTCTTTGAGCTTTTAATGCGTTCATAG
>JAEEZR010000033.1 GCA_016292035.1 Caryophanales bacterium | reverse complement strand
ATTTATTCTTAATAGCAACTGATCAAAGTCAACTCTCTCGTTATTAACTGTATCTATGCTATAAGCTTCATCACTTTGAGAAATAAGTGTATTTTTGTAAATGTTATAGTAGAAAATAATTTTATTTGAAACATTCTTCAAATTAATTCCTACAGTATTCTTTAAAGTCATAAGTGAACCGTTTGAATAATGAAGAACACTATCATCACTAACAGCAGCACTCTTACCATCTGAAGAATTAAATCCAATCTGACTTACATATTTTCTGTAACTATACTTGTCACCTTTGTTAAAAGTGTAAGTTGTAGAAGTGTCGCTGCCTTTAAGAAGCACCGTATAACCATCATTCTCAAAAGAATAAGTATCTACGTTTGTATAGTTAATGACATAATATGCACCGTATGAAATAATGCCTACTACAAGTAAACTATAAAGAGCAAATAATAGCATCTTTTTCTTCATATCAGTCACTTACCTTTCTATTATTATAATCTACTATTAATTATATCAATTTTTATCAATTGAAGCAACCAAAAAAGTGCTTTTTTTCAATAAAAAAAGAAGATTTTTTAAACCTTCTTAATTAATGAATTTCCAGTCATCTCACTTGGCACTTCTACGCCCATTAATTCGAGCATTGTAGGAGCTACGTCTGCGAGCTTTCCGTCATTTAGTTCAATGCCTTTTTTAGTAATAATACACTGTACAGGATTAGTCGTATGACTAGTTACTGGATTATGATTTTCATCCCACATCATATCGCAGTTACCATGATCAGCAATTATTAATAATATTCCTCCTAGTTCATTTACAACCTTGTCATATATTTTTGTCAAACAAATATCCATGTGTTCAACAGCTTTTTTAGCAGCTTCATAAACACCAGTATGTCCAACCATATCTCCATTAGCGAGATTCATAATAGTAACGTCATAATTACCTACTTCATTTAAGAAACTTTCAGTTACTTCATATACGCTCATCTCAGGCTTTAAATCATAAGTAGCAACCTTTGGAGAAGGTATAAGTATCTTCTTCATATCATCGTATTCTACTTCTTTTCCACCATCAAAGAAGAACGTAACATGTGGATATTTTTCAGTCTCAGCTATTCTAAGCTGACTAATACCTTTTTCATGTAAATAATCCACTAAAATGTTCTTTAAATCTAAGTCATTAAAAGCATGTGGACAAGTAACTGTCTCAGTTACTGGATACATTGTTAATACTTTTAAATTATTAAAATGTTTAACAGTTAAGTTCTTCTCATTAGCTTGTCCTTCATATGCATCAGGATTACTAAAAAGTGTAAACATCTCTCTTAATCTATCTTTTCTAAAGTTAAATGCAATAATACCATCGTTATCATTTAACGGATTAGAATCAATTATTCCAGGTATGACAAATTCGTCAAATTTACCATTATTATAATTCTCTTCAATAAGTTCTTTATAGCTATTATAACGAGGTCCTTCTCCATATACGATTGCATCATAAGATAGCTTTAATCTATCGAAATTATTATCTCTATCCATTCCGTAATATCTACCAGAAATAGTATTAATTTTACCTATTCCAAGAGCATTCATCTTCTCATTTAACATATCTAAATAAGTAAGCGCACTCTTCTCATAAGTATCTCTTCCATCAAGACAAATATCGAAATATACATTAGTAACTCCATTATCTTTACACATGTCAAGAAGTGCTAATACATGGTTAATGTGAGAGTGTACACCTCCGTCAGATAATAGACCAAAAATGTGTAAATTAGAACCATTATCTTTTACATAATTAAGTACGTCTAATATCTTATCATTCTTATAGAATTCACCACTTTGAATAGATCCACTAATTGCTTCCAAAGGCTGTAAAGCAATTCTTCCAGAACCGAGATTCATGTGTCCTACTTCACTAGTTCCCATCTGCCCTTCTGGAAGCCCAACATAAGGCCCACTAGCTTGAAGAATTGAGTGAGGATATTCACTCATCAATTTATCATAAGTTGGTTTATTAGCGTTTTTAAAAGCATTACCATCGCTTGACTCTCTAACGCCACAACCATCTAAAATACATAATACAATAGGTTTTTCCATATTATTACCTCCAAGTATCATTATAACACAAAACATAGTTTTAGATAAAATAAAAAAGGCTTTTTTAAAAGCCTTTATATCTTCTCTTTATAACTTTACTTTCATTTAAACCACAATAAT
>JAEEZR010000032.1 GCA_016292035.1 Caryophanales bacterium | reverse complement strand
ATGCTGAGTTTGGCTTCTTAGGTGTCTTAGTACCAACACGAGTACATACTCCACGTTTTTGAGGAGACATATTGTTAGTTCTCTTTTTATCTTTAGAGTTAAATCCAACGTTTAATACTGGGCTTTTACTCTTTTTAACTTTTTGTCCTCTTCCTTTTCTTACTAATTGATTTATAGTAGTCATTATAACTCCTTTCTATGCACACTTCCTGGCGTGTCATATTTTATATTTTTATTAGGTTTTTCGAAAAAAACCTTAACGAAACAATATTATCAAAATATAACTTTTTTGTCAATTATTATTTTAAAACTTTACTAAATTATTTTATTATTTTTTTCTTTTATTATTACAATAAAAAAGGGACTATTATAAGTCCCCTAGCACACTCCTTCTACATATGTATCGTTTAAGCATCTTATTGCTGATATACAGTTTATATCTATTGTAAATATTGAGTCAGTTGATACATAAGGATAAGTGCTTGTTGTATCTGGATTAGGTGCTAATACTCTACATGTACAGCAGCATCCATCTATCTTCTCTACTCTAAAAACAGTTGATGTTTCAGTAACAGTTTCTGTTCTAGTTGTTGGCATTGACCAAGCTACTCCATTTCCGCAGCAAGTGTATAATATTACTGGTCTAGTATTGCATGTAATACATGATGGCCCTATTCCTAAAGATGGTCTATCACATGAGTTTAATCCGCCTGTTGGTCCTGCATTATTTTGTATCATACATATTACTTCTAATATACCTTTAATGCAGCTTTTACATTCTTTGTTTTCATTATTACATCCACAGTAATTATTATTCATATTATCCCTTCCCTTCATTGTTCATTATTATTGTATGTTTCTTTCATTTATTGGTGAAAAGTATTTGTTTATTTTTCTAAGGGCTTATAGTATAATTAAATAAATGGAGGATAGATATGATATTAGATTATTTAATAATTGCAGGCGCTTTACTTTTAATATCTATAATAGTTATTAGAATTAATAAAAAAGATTTTAGTATTAAAATTAATAAACTTGCTAGCGCTCTTGGGGGAAAAGAAAACGTTGTTTCTGCTAAGGAAAACATGTCTAGAATTAACGTCATAGTTAAGGATCCTACTATAGTAGATAAAGATGCTATTACTAAGCTTGGTGCCAAAGGTATAGTTGAAGTAGATAATGAATTCAAAATTATTCTTGGTAATGATTCAAGAAAGCTTTCAAAATTAATTAAAGATTTAAAGTAACTTTTAGTTACTTTTTTTATTCGACTTTTTTCGACATATTTTTTAAAAAATATCTGATAGTATATTATTGGTGAGTTTAATGAATAATATACTATCTTTTATTTATAGTGATATTTCTTTATTATTTCCAATACTACTTTATTACTTTATATTTATGTATAAACAAAATATAAATGAAGATAAGAAAGAAATAATATTTGATATTTCTATTCTTTTAAGTTTGTTTCTTACTATTAATAGTTTATATGATAATAACTATTATAAGTTTTCATTTTTAGTTATTATTATTTGTATATGTTTTATTAATAATAAAGGATTATTATCTATCTTAATATCTTTTATAAGTTTAGAATATACTGTTTATTATTTATCTTTTAATGCTTTTCTTTCTTTTATATTCTTTTCTATTTTACTTGTTTTATTTGTTATTTCTATCAGGTACTCAATTAGTAACTATGTAATGGTTTATATAACATCCATTTTAATGTTTTTATTCTTTTTTATAGATGCAGTTAATGGTAAAGACTTTGCTTCTTTATTATTTGATTCATTTTTCTCTACTATTATATTTTTGTTTAATATTAGAATAATAACTCTTTTTATGATTCAGTTTAAATCAATTATTTCTCTTCATATGTCTTTTAAGGGTTTCCAAGAAAGTAAAGATTTTAAAGATAATCTTTTTAAAATAACACATGAAATAAAGAATCCTTTAGCGGTTATTAAAGGTTATTTAGATATGTTTGATGTTAATAATAAAGATAAATCAGAAAGGTATATTAAAGTTATTAAAAATGAAGTTAATAGAAGTTTAAATCTTTTAGATGATTTTAAAGAGTTTTCTAAGTTATCTATTAATAAGAAGTATTTTAGTGTTAATGATTTATTTGATGAGATTAGTTTAATTATGAAACCTCTTTTTATTAAGAATAAAGTTAAGAGTATATTTAAAATAGAAGATGATATTTATATGTGTGGTGATTATGATAGATTAAAACAAGTTTTTATTAATATTATTAAAAATTCTATTGAGGCATCTTTTGAAAAAGAAGTTATTATTAGTGTTTATAAAAATAATAAAAGTATATGTGCTTGTATTAGTGATAAAGGCTCTGGAATGGATGAAGATACATTAAAAAGAATAAAAACTCCATTTTTTACAAGCAAGGAAAATGGAAGTGGACTAGGCACTTCCATATGTGAAGAAATCATTAATGCTCATGGTGGATTCATTAAATATACTAGTTTATTAAGTAAAGGCACTAGGTGCTATATCAACATTAATAATATGGATGATATGGCTGATATGGCCCATAGTAGTATGGTCTAGGTCTATTACTAAAGGCTCCTACTGCTACCCCACCAGTTAATGCACCAAGTAAGAAAGGGCCTGCTAGTGGAATAAATCTATCTTTTTGATACATAATATTTCTTCCTCTAAAGTTATACATAAAAACACCTCTACTATAGTATAGAGATGTTTTTATTTTTAGTTCTTGTTTTTTAATCTTAGTACTGTAAAAGATGGTCTATTAAATAATCTTAAGAATGTTTTTTTAGTTCCTAGTCCATTAGATATATATAGTTTGGTTTTATCTAATGTATATTCTTCTTTATAGTATTTAGTAGATCCTTTAAATTTCTTTAGAGTTCCAATAAAAGGAATATTTATTTCTCCTCCTAGAGCATTACCAGATAATATTATTTGTGGCATATTTTCTTTGTTTAATTCTTTTACTAAATCTGGTTCATGACTAACCATTATAGTAAATGTATCAACTTGTTTAAGTACTTCTTCTAAGTTATATTTATTACTATTATAGCTATCTACAAGGCTTATACAAATTGGAGTGTTTGACTTATCATATATTAAATAATCTTTATTAGTTTCTACTATAAATCCAGATTCAGATAATATTTTAGAAGATACTTCTTTATCACTATCAGAAGTGGTGCTGTATTTACCTAATGAAGCATCTATTTTACTTAATACTTTTATTAATTCTTTCTTTTCTTTTTCTTTTATTTTATATCCTTTTGATAATAAATCTCCTCCAAATATTACTATATCTGGTTTGTATTCATTTATCTTTTCTACTAACTTTTCTAAGTCTTTTTTAAAGAAAGTACTTCCATATAATAAATCAGTAAAGTATATTATTTTATCTCCATTAAAGCTTTCTGGTATAAGTGAGTTTTCTACCTTATATTCTCTTACATCTAATCTTTTAGTTTCTACATATTTAGCATATAAAAATATTCCTATAAGTAGAATAGCTACTAAAATTATAGTATTTATTATTATTCTTTTTATACTCTTTTTTTCTTCCATATTATTTACCTCATGCGAATAACATTATTAATATAAAACTTAGTGTGTTATGAACTGAATGCGCTACTATAGAGGTAAATATATTATCAGTTTTATTGTATGCTAGTCCAAACATATATCCTAGTGCTCCATATGGGATAGTATATAATAGATCAAGCCATGAGCTTATTCCTGTAAGTGAATGTAATAGTCCAAATATTAATGCAGTTATTAATGGGAAATATTTATTCTTTCCTGTTGCCTTTCTTAGTGCATATCTAAATATAAACTCTTCTACAAAAGGCGCTATTAGAGCTATTTCAAAAAAAGCTACTGCTGGAAATTCTTTTAGTATTTGTCTATTCATTTCTTCATTAGTAGCTATTTTACCTTTGAATACTAATAGTACTAATATTATGTTTGATATATACATTATTCCAAAACCTTTTAACCAATATTTAAGTGATGTATAAAAGTTTTCTTTACTACTTATATATTCTTTAAATGTTTTCTTTATTTCTGACCAAAATACAATTAAAAATATTATAGCAAGTGTTACACTTCCTATCATAGAAGATAGATTACTATTTAAGTTAAAATACTTTATTAAATCTCTTGCTATCATGGTAGGTACAAATACATATAAAGCTACCATTAATAGTAATATTAAAAAGCCTTGACGTGTTGGTTTATTACTTTCTTTTTCATTGATATTCATTTGTAATACCTTCTTTCATTATAATTATTATAACTTATTTTAGTGCAAAATAAAACTCATAAAATGAGTTTTATAGTGATACCTTAACAATATTCTTTTTACCTCTTTGAATAACTGTATCGTTTATTTTAACTATGTAGTTAACATCTTCTACTTTTTCATTATTTACTTTTACTCCGCCTTGCTCAACATTTCTTCTTGCTTCACTTTTAGATGGCGCTAGATTAGTAAGTACTAATAAGTCAAGTATGTTATATTCACTGTTATCAACTTTAATAGTTGGCATATCTTCACTAATACCACCAGAAAATGCTGCTTCTGATGCCTCTTTAGCTTTTATTGCTTCTTCTTCTCCGTGTAAATCTTTTACTACTTCAAATGCTAGTGCTTTTTGAGCTAAACGTTTTTCAGGTTCATTTTTAGTTGATTCATTTAATCTTTCTATTTCTTCTTTAGATAAGAATGTAAATACTTTTAAGTAGTGATCTACTAATTTATCATCTGTGTTAAAGAAGTACTGATATATCTTGAATGGACTAGTTTTTTCTTTATCTATCCATAGTGCATTTCCTTCACTTTTACCTATTTTTTTACCAGTAGCGTCTAGTATAAGTGGCATAGTAAATCCATATGCTTCTTTTCCAGTTATTTTTCTTATTAATTCTATACCAGTAGTGATATTACCCCATTGGTCACTTCCTGCTGCTTGAAGAAGTACTCCTTTTTCTTTAAATAGATGAAGGAAATCATATCCTTGTATTAGAGTATAAGAAAATTCTGCATAAGTTATTCCACTGTCAAGTCTTCTATTAATGATATCTTTATTAAGCATATAGTTAACATTTATATATTTTCCTATATCTCTTAGAAAATCTAGGAAACTAAAGTTTTTCATCCAGTCATAGTTATTAACAAGTTCTATATTACCATCAAATAGATTTGTTACTTGAGTTTTTATTCCTTCATAGTATTTGTCTAATGTTTCTTTAGAGATTATATCTCTTTCTCCACTAGGACGTGGATCTCCAATTAAACCAGTAGCTCCGCCGATTAATAAAATTGGCTTGTGTCCATAACTAGCTAATCTTTTAGCAGTTACTAAACTACTATAGTGTCCTATATGAAGCGAATCTGCTGTTGGATCAGTTCCCCAGTAGAATTTCATATTTCCTTCGTTTAATTTATCTATAAGTTCTGGACTGCTTACATCTTTAATTAGTCCTCTGTATTCTAAATCTTCATAACATGTCATATTATTTCCTCCTTAAAAAACAAAAAAGATGGCTACCAAAGGGCTTCTTTTGAAGCGGTACCACCTTTATTTATACTTATTTGCTTAACGCGCATTAATCGTTTAACCTAAAAGTGCGTAACTACTTTTTCACTGGTTAATGTTTATATTATACCATTATCTAGCTTTTTTGCTAGCCTTTTTTGGTTCTTTTTCTAATCTTTCAACTACTTCTTTAGCTGCTTTAAGAGCTGTGCTTCTTACTTCAGAAGCTGCTTTTTCAACTATTGGAGTACTTTTTTCTTTAGCAACTTTATATAGTTCTTCTGCTTTCTTTTCTACTGTTTTAGCACTTTTCTTAGCAGCAGATACAACCTTTTCTTTATCTAAGTTTTTTATTTCACTTTTAATGTCTTCTATTTTATCTAAAATATCATCTTTTAGATCACTTGGATCAATATCTTTTACTTTTTCATATAAGTTTTCTAGTTTTTCTTTTAATTCTTTTCTAGTTTTACTTCCTTCTTGTGGTGCGAATAGAAGCGCTAATCCTGCTCCTATACCAGCTCCTAATAAAAATTTTCCAAATCCTCTTTTTGCCATTTTTTATTTCTCCTCATCTTTCTTATTTAATTTAAATACTCTTGTTACTAAACCTAGTACTGCTGAAGCTATTGTTTCACTTACAAAGCTTACTTTATCAGTTACTACATCTATTACATTAAATATACCATTTAGTGATTTAACTTTTTCATTTATATCGTCTAGTAATTCATCTACTTTATTTAGAGTTAATAATAGTCTGACAACTAATATTATTAATGATATTACAAATATTATTAATAATACATATAAAGCCATTAAAAGCGCTTCATTCATTTTTTTATTCCCTTTCCTTTTCTTCGTACATTGAATCGATTAAGTTGAATAAATCGTGTTCTAATGTTTTATCAAAGCTTTCTTCTTCCTCTTCTTCTTTTGGTTCTTCTTTTTCTTCTTCAACAGCTACTTTAGCTTCTTCATATTCTTCAGTCTCTGGTTCTTCTTCTACTTCTTGTTTTTCTTCTTCTTCCTCAATTTCATCTTTATATTTTTCTTCTATTTCACCAATAGACATATTTTTGTTAGTTTCTATTTCACTTAGTAGCTCTTCTATGCTTTTATTATTTCCATCTTCATCAAAACTATCCATTTCTTCAATAGTTTTTTCTACTTCTTTTTTAGCACTTGTTATTTTAGATAATGTATTTTCAAGTTCATCTTCTAAAGTACCATATGCTTTTCTTCTTATTGAATCATAGTCTACATCTTCATCCCTAGTTCTGATATTTTCTTGTCTAGCAATTATTTCTTCTTTAGTATAGTTTTTATCTAGTATTCCATATACTGGACTAATTACTGGAGAAGGACGGAATGTTCTTACTTCTTCTTTTCTAGGAGATTCTACTTTTCTTTCTTCTTTTCTATTAAATCCAAAAGATTCATATTTACTTTCTCTTCTAGTTTCTTTTGGTTCTTCTCTCTTTTCAATATCATATATACTACTTCTAGTTCTATTAATTTCAGGAGTAACTTTTACTTCCTCTTCTTCTTCATCTATAATAGGAAATTTAAAAGTCTTAGCTTCCTTAGTTTCACTTTTAAAGAAAGGCTTTTCAAAAGCTTTTTCTTCTTTTGGAGTTTCTATTTCTTCTTTTTCAATAGTTTTTTCGAAGTGTATTTCTTCTATTCTAGGTTTTTCAATTTCCTTTTTAACAACTTTTTCTTCTTTCTTTTCTTCTTTAGGAGTATCATCTTCTTCTACTTCATCATAGAAGATATTTGCTATTTTATTAAATAATCCCACTTTAGCACCTCTTTCTTACTTTGTTTATCCTTTATTGTCATAAACATCTAGTACATTAGTCTTTTCATTTTTAACTTTAGGCTGTTTTATTTCATAAGCATTTTCCCTAGAATCTAAATCTGCCTCGTTTATAATATTTTCTATAACATTGTCGTTATATCTAATTGATGAGAGTATAATCATCATGTGCGTTAGTGCATCATAGATTTCACTTTCTTTTACACTCACTTCAACACTACTATAATTATACATCATTTTTACTAAAAAGTAACTATTATTTACTTCTTTTATTTCAATATAAGCCACTTTATTATCATCATATTCAATTTTTTTACTTAAATATGCCTCAGTGTTAATTGTATATTTGATAGGCATTTTATCATGATAAGCATTTACATCTATATTTAAGTAGTATTTATTTCCTTTGTGAACTAGTATATGATTAAAGTCATATTCTTCTATTAATGAAAAATCTCTTGGTTTATAGTATTTAAATCCCTTAGCAGAAGTGTTTGCTACCACTTGTGATTTCTCTATTTTTTCTAATTCTTCAAATGTTTTAGTTTCATCAAATTTGCTTGTAGAACATCCTGTTAGGATAAAAATACATAATATGATTAGAAATTTTTTCACTTATTTTCACCCGCTTCTATAGTTAATTATAGCAAACAAAAGCCTAAATTAATAGTGTCATTTTTAAGTAAATAGTATGCATACTCTTTACACTACAATTTAAAGACTTTTACATAGTTTATATTTTTACCTTTACTTATGAATTTATTTTCATATTCAGTTCTTACATCGTCAAAGTAGTTTCTATTCTTTTTAAGTACAATATAGCCGTTTTCTTTGAAACTTCCTAGACTATAATCAAATAAGTCATCGTTGTCTGTTTTTTGCTCGATTACTTTAAATCCTTTAAATATTGGTTTATATTTATTTAAGAACACACTGCTGGTAAGTCTTCTTTTTTCATGTCTTTTCTTTGGCCATGGATCAGAGAAGTTTAAATATAGTTTACTTATTTCTTTTTTAAATATGCTATCTACATTAGTAGCATCAGTGCATATTATTTTTATGTTAGAAAGTTTTTCTTCCTCTATAGTTTTAATAGCGCTTAGTAGTACACTTGGATATTTTTCAAGTCCAATATAGTTTACATTCTTATTTCTTCTTGCTTTTTCAATTAAGAATGAACCTTTACCCATTCCTATTTCTAGTTCTATTTTGTTCTTGTTATTAAATATCTTGTTCCATGATCCAATATGCTTTTCTGGATTTTTTATAACAATGCTAGAGTTTTCTACTATTTCTTCGCTTCCTTTAATGTGTTTAAGTCTCATTTCTTTCACCTTTTTAAATTATACACGAAAAGTGTATGTTTGTCATATATTATTAATAGATTTGGAGGATATATGAAAGAAAATAGAGATATGTTTTATCAAAATTATCAAGCTGGGGGCTTTGGAAATGCACCTATGCCTAGCGGATATAACGTTAATACTCAGTATCAAGCATATGGCCCTGGTGCCATGTTTAATGATAATAACTATTTAGAAGAAAGATTATCCAGGATTGAAAAAAATATTAGAAATCTTGATCAAAGATTAGAAAAACTTGAGAGTGTTAAAGATACTAGTGATAGTTATATGATATAAAAAAGTGTGGATTTCACACTTTTTATTATACATATTTATCTATATTTTTAGGTACTTTATCATTTATGACCATTTCTATTATTTTATCTTCTTTTTCTTTAGTTACTTCTTTACCTGTTATAGTGCTTATTTCATTTATTATATTTCTTAAATTATCTTCATCTTTAAAGTTACCTTCTTCTAATTTTTTGGCTAAAGATATAATAGTATCTTTATTAACACGTGTTTTCTTTTCTATTCTATCAAATAAATCACTAGGCATTTCACCACATCCTTTAGTTTATTATATGTAAAAAGGAGAATAATGTTATTCTCCTTTGGCATTCATTTCTTCTATTAACTTATCAAAATCAGATTTGTATATTTTATCTTGAATTACTCTATATTTTTCAAACTCAGAAAGTGCTTTATCACAAGCTATTTCGTGAGATATTGTTCCTGCATCTTTTAGTATATCTCTTTCATCTAATAATAGATATTTGTCCAATAGCTTTTTCCAATCATCCATTGTCATTGGTATAAATCTTTTTGCTCTTGATTCGGCTAAATCTAGAAAGGATGAGACTATTAATTCTAATCCTTCTATTTCTTCTTTAGATAAATAATTCTTAGCTATTACTACATCTGTTTCTAATATTTTACCATCAGGTGAATTTTTCCAGGATGTAAGACCCATATTTTTTTCTTCAGCATTAGCACGATTATATATTATTTCTGGTGCAGTACTACGAGAAACAGCGTAATGTAATTTGTTTTGGACTTCTTTAAAAAACTTAATTGTTATTGGAGCTTTTCGATCATAGTCAATGCTTGTTGCATATATATCTGTTATCTTTTGATAAAATCTTCTCTCTGATAATCTTATTTCTCTTATTTCTGCTAGTAGTGATTCATAATAATCTTCATCAAAGAAAACGCCATTTTCCATTCTCTTCTTATCAATAATATAACCTTTTTTTGAAAACTCTTTTAATATATTTGTTGCCCATCTTCTGAATTGGATAGCCCTATCTGAATTCACTCTATATCCAACCGAAATAACTGTATCCAGATTATAATATAATAGCATTCTTTTTACTTGTCTATTTCCTTCTTCTTGAACTGTCGAGAATTCCTCGGTAGTTGAATCTCTGTCGAGTTCAAAGTCATTATATATATTTTTTAGATGAAGTGAAACGTTGTCAGTGGAACAACCATATAACTCACTAATAGCTTTTTGAGTCATCCACAAATCTCCATTTTCAAATCTTACTTGAATTCCTTTATCATGTGTTTGCCTTTCAAATATTAAAAATTCAGCACTAGAGCTTCTTACCATTAAATCTTTAGCCATTATGTGTCCCTCCTTGTATATTTTTATCTTAACATTACGTTTTTGCAGTGTCAAGCATTTGTTTGCTTTTCTATTTCTATTAAAAGGAGAATAATACTATTCTCCTTTGTTTTTAAAATTAAGAATTATTGGTGTCCCACTAAAGTCTATATTCTCTCTTATTTTATTTTCTAAGTATCTAGGATAACTAAAGTGTATTAATCCTTTAGAGTTTACTTCTATATCAAACTTAGGTGGTAGTACTCCTGATTGATGTGCAAAATATATTTTAAGTCTTTTACCTTTATATGAAGGTGGTGGTGTTAACATAAATGCTTCTAGTATTATTTCATTTATTATATTAGTTTTTATTTCTTTATGAGCGTTTTCATAAGACTCTAATACTAGTGGCATAAGTGTACTTATTCTCTTTTTAGTTTTAGCTGATAAGAAGCATACTTTAGCCCATGGCGCAAACTGGAAGTTATTTTTAATATCTGTTTTCCATTTTTTCATCATAGCGTCTTTATCTTCTTCAATAGTATCCCATTTATTAACACATATTACAAGCGCTTTACCTGCTTCTATAGCATAGCCTGCAATGTGTTTATCATGTTCGATTATTCCTTCCTCAGCATTAATTACTAATATACACACATCACTTCTATCTATAGCTCTCATACTTCTTATTAGGCTATATTTTTCAACTGATTCAAATATCTTTCCTTTTTTTCTAAGTCCAGCAGTGTCTATAAGTACATATTCATTTTTATCATATGTAAAAGATGTATCAATAGCGTCTCTTGTTGTTCCTGCTATATCACTTACTATTACTCTTTCTTCATTTAATAGAGCATTTACTAGTGAGCTTTTACCTACATTAGGTCTTCCTATTACAGAAAACTTAAGTCTATCATCTATTTCTTCTTCTTCATTTTCATCAAAGCCTTCTAATACTTTATCCATTAAGTCATCTATTCCGATATTGTGTTCTGCACTTATTGGAATATAGTCATCAAATCCTAGTGTATAGAAGTCATATATATTATCATTAGTTGTCTTGTTATCTACTTTGTTAATAGCAACTACTACTTTCTTATTAGATTTTCTAAGCATATCTCTAATAATAGTATCATTAGTAGTTACTCCTTCTTTACCATCTACTACAAATATAATAGCATCACTTTCTTCTATAGCTATTTCTACTTGCATTTTTATTTCATTATTAAATGATTGATCAGAAGCATCTATACCTCCTGTATCAATTAGATAAAAGGAAGTATTATTATAAGTAGCACTAGAGTATATTCTATCTCTAGTTACTCCTGGTGTATCTTCTATTATAGATATTTTCTTACCAGCTAATCTGTTAAACAATGTACTTTTACCAGCATTAGGTTTACCTACTAAACATATAGTTTTCTTTTTCATAATTCTTCCTCCTTTGTTCATTTTATCATAAAAGATAAAAAAACTCTATCAAATGATAGAGTTTTTATTATTATTCAGCTTCCCATGTAATTGTATCATCAGTAATAAGTTTTACTACTTCTGTTGAATCAATATTATAAATACCTACGATTCTCCACATAACACCACTTATATAAATATAGTTGTTAGTAGCATCTGCTGGATATAAGCAAGGAGAAGATGCAGTTACAGTTGCTGGGCAACTTAATGCTTCTTTAACAGTATCGATTATATCTCTACTTGATGTACTTGCTATTTGACCATTCCATACAGCTACTACATCTGTGTTATTCTTTTTAAGTAGTAATTCTGTATTATTAATAATTTCATTAGTAGTTGGATCTACTATACAACCATGTTCATTAGAACATCCTTTTTCACCAGTTTTTAAATCTGGATTAATATATTTTGTCTCAAGTAGTCTATCAATTGTAATAATAGAATCAGTTACTAAACCTTTATCTTTACCATAAAGCTCAGCTGCTACTAAGATAAGGTGTTTCTTTTCTTCATATAGTCTATTATTAATTCTCTTTCTAATTATTACTACACTTGGTATAGCTATAGTAAGTACTATACCTATAATTACTATTACTACTAGTATTTCAGTTAGTGTAAAACCTTTCTTTTTATTATTCTCCATAGTTAACTCCTTTCTTAGTTTCTAGTATTCCACTCATGGATGTTAGTATATCGTATGAGCTTTCTGAGTCTACGCTTACTTTAAAGCTTCTACTCTTTGTTTTAATAAATACTGTCGCTTTAGGTGGTTTTTCATATATTTCATAAAACTCAATTGTGTAAGTTTTACTATCATTAACGCTTTCAGCAAATCTTCTGATAAAACTTTCGACAAATTTACTTTCTATTATTCTTATTTCGCCAGTTTGTCTATAAAGACCAAGGTCTAATGCATCAACCATAGAGGCTTCAAGAGCCTCTTTGGTTAAATAATAGTTTTCTTCAGACGTTGATGTTAAATCTTGAAATAACATCATTACGACTATAATAAATAGTCCAAGAGATAATAGTAAATATATCCAAAATGATTCTTTCATGTTTTATTCTCCTTTCCTATCTACTATAGTAGTGATTTGTTCCTTTATATTGAGCACTGTTATATTCTATTTTACCCCAGTCCCAAGTCTTTGTTGTTTTGAATGATGGCATATCTTTATTAGCACTTTGATTATTAGATGCATTATTTAATAAGAATTTACTTGTACAATAATAGCCTTCACAGTTTAGATTTGTTTCTAAATAACTATAATGACGATTATATGCTCTAATCTCTTTCATATCTCTAGATGTTAATGTTACTGTGTACATTGGTTCTTTGCTTGTTATATAAGAGTCTCCAATGCTTTCGATATCTGTTTTAGCTTGTGCATATTCTTTAGATGCTTTGTTATACCAGTTAGTGCTGTAATCTCTTACATTAGGGAATACATTTGTTAAATCTACTGTTCTAAAGTATACACCTAGCCCAGCTTTGTCACTTGAGCCTCCATCATCTATATCACAGCTATGATTTGAAGCTCTACAGTCATAATCTAGTAAATCATTTATTACATTATATGTACATGAGTATTTACCATTTGTTGTATCTTTTCCGTTAGTTGTTGTAAGTGAGTAATCAAAGCTTACATTGTATGTACCTGTTTTTCTTAATGAACTTACAGGATATATGTAATCACCAAGTGGTCTCCATCCCGCTAGATAAGACTGTGTATCCGATACATTATTAGTCATATCAACAGCACCTGTTAGATATTGTGTAGAGAATTTAGTACCTTGGTAGTACTGTGTTTCTACTTCAAAGTTAATATCTACTAATAAGTTAGATGGTACTGATACTGGACTATTTGAGCATGAATCTCCATTACATACCCAGTAGTTTACTGAAGTAGTATATGAATTTGATGATAATGATGCTGGTAAATTAGTTTCACATGAAGAACATATTGCAGCTGCTTGCTTATTACCAAATGCAACTGATACGAATTTTCCAAGTGGTGTATAAGAAGCTAATTTATTTGCTCCAGTATTATTACCTACTTTATAGTCTTCTTTAGGAGACACTCTGTTTTCATCATATTCTACAGACATTTCTCCATTTGGATTATATGATAGTAAGCTATTATACTTACTACCAATATTAGCTTTTCTGCCTATAAAAATAGCTTTGTTGTTAATTTGTCCATTAGCATCTGGTTCACTTTGCATGAAATTACATTCTTCTAGTCCATGAATTACTGAATCTCTAACATCTAACGCACTTTCATAATTTTGAAGAGCTGATTTATATTGAGATTCTATTATTGATATGTATTCGCTTGCATTTTGTCCTTTAGGACTACAATGGCAATATGAAGTACATGTAAGAGGTTGCCTCCATCCGTCGCATCCTGAACTACCATATGTTACTATATCACTCTTTCTTGATGTTGTACCATTACTATTAGTAACTGTGTAACTATAGTTCCATGTATAGAAATAGTAATTTGTTTCATCAAAACATCCTGTATACTTTTCATCTATTTTATGCTCTTTAACTGTTTCATAGCACATACTATCATCAGTATCCCATGTTCCCTCACATATTCGTTCGTCTGAAAGATCATCACATTTTGACCTTTCATATTTATCTATTGCAGTATTTAAACATTTTTCTTTTTCTGAAGTTTCATATCCATTACATGTTTTTATGCCTTCACATCCATCAATTTTGACACTATTATATTCATCATGTCCTTTGCATTCTTCACCATCAGAAAATTCAACACTGTCATGATCTAAAGTTGTTTTATAATTATACCTTTCATTATATAGTCCTTCTGCTTTCTTTAAGTTGTTCCATGCAGTTAGCACTGCTTCATTATATGATTTATATCTGCTTTCCCAGTTACCATAGTTTATCTCTGAAGTACATTCTCTAGTAGATAATACTACTGAAGATAACTTATGTGAAGAAGGATATTTACTTCTTACATCATATACAAATGATTGTCCAGCTATTGCTGTAGCACTTCTATCTACAAAATTAAACTTATATGATGTTCTACAGTATACATCACATGTACCTGAAGTACTTAATGCACTATCTTTATAACTAGGTTTAATAGTTCCTTCTTTCATGATACTACACATTGTTGGTTCTTCTATAGTACCAGTTGTAGCACTATTACATGAATTTGGTAAAGTTTTAGTTACATTTGTTTCGCATCTTCTACAACTTGCTACTTGTTCGTCACATGCTACTTCATTTGATTCTCTGTTAGTACATCTCTTTTTACCACCAGTTATATCAAATGTTTTACATTGACAAACTCCACCATAGTAAACTTCTTTTTCAACTACTTTTCCTCTGTAGTCTCTATATACACCATCTACTACTTTACATGGGCATATTTCATTGAATTTTTCTTTAGCATTGTCTCCCTCAATCTTATTACCACTTAAATCATAATAAGTATCAGTACTTTCATCATGGTAACATGGATCTTTTTTAGGAGGTTCTTCTTCTTTAGGTTCTTCACACACTCTTTTATAGTAGTCTTCTATTTCTTGCGGTGTAGTAAGAGAAATATACTCATCATCGCTTCTAAAAAATGATACTTCTCCATCTTCATCAGGAGTTAAATCATTTCCTTCGTCATCAATTAGAGGCTTACCATTTTCGTCTCTTTTACATTGATCTGTAATTGGGTTGCATGCGAGTGTCCATTGTTCTTTTTCATTATTGTCAGTACGCAAATATTTCACTCCATCATTATCCCAGTAGTAGTTTGTTATTCCTTTTTTGAAAGCTTCTTCATAAACTTCTTCTGGAGTATCACAGTTAAATTTACATGATTCACTGTATTGTTTATATGCATTACTAAATTCATTAGATTTAGTTAAACTATCTTTTTGAATTAGCTCTCTTCCTATTACTTTACTATTATCATCATAGAAAGTAGCATATGTAAATGTTTTTAAATAATCACTTATATCGTCATCTGCTATAAGAGTATTAACTGGTTCTTCTTTTTTATTGTATAGTTTAATACTACATACATTACTACATTCTTTTAAGTATTCTGCATTAAGTTCTTTAATAATATTATTTTTATTTTTATTAGTTATCTTAGTTTTCCTATCTTCATCTGTTTTTATAATATTACCATTTTTTCCTATGAATGTAATATATTTATATTTTGATGAATTAATTGCGTCTTGCGATAGAGCACTGTCGGAAATTATTTCTACTATTGCATTATCATCGTTGTAAAAATGTGTTTCACATTTACGGCATTGCTTACTGTATTCTTCAAAGGCCTTACTTTTTTCTGCATTAGTAGCAGATCCTTTAAGGCTTGCAATTAACTTTCCATCACCTTTTTTGCTTGCTGACTCTGGACCATATAGCTCAACAGTGCTATAGCTTTTGTCAGTAATATATAGCATATATTTATCAGATATATCTTTTGTTAATGTTACACTAGGATTAGAATTTATTACGATTTCACAGTCATGATTAGGTTCTTTTATTTCCAAGTGATATATGTCGTATCCTATACCTACCGTTTGATTTGCTACATCTTTCCAGCTATCATTAGTGAGTGTTGTGCTTGATGAGTAGCTACTATTTTTATACAAATCACGTTTTCCATTAACTATTTTGCCATGTTGGTCTGCTGTATACATTATTCTGTTGTTGCTATTCTCGCTTGGTTTTATTGTATTAATATTTGCTAGTATCTTATCAATTTCTACGGCAATTCCAGGCCATGTATGCGAAGTCTTACCATCATCTAATAAACTTGGATATGTAAAGTTATCGTTAATTAGCCTTTGCGCTATTCCTTTAAGTGTAAATGCAAAGTATTTTCCGTTATGTTCATCTTTGTTTTCAGGAACATCTAGTACTAATTCTTTTGGCACTGATGAAGTGTTTCTCTCGAAATCTTGATGTATTTGCTTTATACAAGCCATTGTTGCAGCCTTTCCTTGAAGAGTTTTGTGATTATCATCTTCAAATACTATTTCACCACTTGCAAGTCTTGAACTACAATATCCAAGAACCTGGTTATGATCAAGAACTTTATGTATTACTACTTCTCTTTCATATTGTTGAAAACCTAGTACTGGCTCAAATACTATTCCATATTGTTTAAGCTTTTCAGCACCTTTGGAAGTTATATGGTTTTTTCCTGTTCCAACGGTAATGGCTTCTCTTATATTATCTGCAGAGCAATTTCCATTATCAACTGTAATTCCAAACTGTTCCATACTACATATATTAATGTCATGTAAAAATTCATATATTCCGTTGCCGCTGTCTGACATCATCCAGTTATGAATGTATTCGTTATTAATAGAATATACACCAGAAGTTATGCCAGATTTCATTTCATATTTTCCTGCTATAGCATCACATCCGTTAGTATTATCGTTGTTTTTATTAGAAATATAACTTTTATCAACGTTTTTAAATATACCACAGACATTACCATATCCATTAGCGTTGTTACTACTATTTATATTGCTTATGTGACCTGAATACGTATTATCAAAGTAGAAACGGTAGTTATTATTAGGTCTGTCTTCTCCTTCAGTAATATTTATAAAATTAATCTTTACCCCTAGAACTGTTGAATATGCAAAGTAAAATTTACCTGCACTTCCCTTTTCATCACCATATGTAATATTAGTTGCTTTCCCGTTAGCATCATATGTAATTACTGCTCTTCCATCTTTACATTTTCCATTTGTAATTTTATCAGTCTGATCTACACAATTTCCAATTTGACTGTCTGCATAAATATCCTGAATATTTGTAAAGGCAATCGCTGCAAAAAATAGTAGTAAAGATATTATTTTTATGTTTTTCATTTTATACCTCCTCCCCTGTAAACACTTTTTCTTTTCTCTTTAAGCATTCTTATAGCAATTATATATCCTATTCCAATTGTAAAAAACGGTATTAAAGCAAGGTACAAATATTTTCTTATTCCATTTTTAATATTAATCTTTAACATGATACTATTAATATCTTTTTTTACTGATTTGCTAAATTCTTCTTCAGTCATGTCACTTACATCTGCATATTTGCTACATAGTTGTGAAGCACCTGCGACTTTTGAACACACTTCAAGACCTGAAAAAGGGTTTAATGTTGAAGCTTCTACTACGAATTCATCTAGCACTTCTTTTTGGCATGATTTGCTATACAATTTGACATTTAACTGTGTTGGCTCATTATCATACTCTGTAAGATAATCCATATATCCATTTTTCATTTCAACAATTACTTTATTTGTATCTGATTCTTCAGTAACCTCAGCATACAAATCAGCAGGTTGATCACTAGTTATTTGAAATCCAGCAATGAATTTGCCATCTCTTACATAATTTTCATTATCTATATTTAGACTCTTAACTGCTTCTTTATCACTTTCACAGTCAGCTTTTAAATATGATATATTAATGCTTACTAAAAAGATAATTAGCAAAAGTTTTAATATTTTTTTCATGTTTATTACACACCCTTTACTATACATAACAATTATAGCAAAAAGAAAAAAGCATGTCTACAAAACATGCTTTATTTTTTAATATTTATTAGTGACTGTCCTTAGTCAGTTTATAAGCATCACTATTACTTGCAAATGACGTAGATAGTAATATGCTGTGGTCGTAATTGCCTTTCTCTATTTCATCTATTATGTAAGATATTTCTTCTAGGTTAGTGTTGCTTGGTAATAGAGGATATGCATGAATCTTTCTTCCATAATCGTCAACTATCATATTAATATAATCCGAATCATTAATTTTACTTAGTAATCCATCAAAAGCAAACATAAAATTAGCTTTAACTTTGTGTATATATTGTTTATTATGATCTATAAAATTTAGTGTTTCACATAATGATTCATAATCATCTCGATAGTCAATTAGAAGATTTAGACTCGGCTTAATTCCTTGTTCATTTAGTTTAATCAACATTTGTTCTAGACGTTTGAGATATCTGTCTGGATCTTTTGTTTTGTTCATTAACTTTAGAATTCTAGGTGATCCTGATTCAAAGCCAATGCTTGCCTTGCAGATTCCCGCTTCTTTTAAATCCTCAATATAGTATTCCCACGGATTGTCTACATGTAATTCAATGTTCCATTTTATATTTTTAGTTTTTAAATAGTCTAATTTCTTTTTTGTTTCTTTATAGTTTACTCCAAAATTAGCTGCCAGAAGATTTGACTGGGCGTTTTTGCCATATACTCTTTCAACCATTTCAACATTTTGAACAAAAATATCGAATGGAACATTATGATATCTATCATTTACACACGAATTTAGACAAAATTCGCAAGAATATGGACAATTTCTACTTTCTTCTACATATGGTAAATACTCATGATAGTCTGGAAATTTTGAAAAATCTATTAGTGAGAAATTTAATAGTGGCTGTTTTTCACACTTTTCTTCAATATAAGGTACACCTCGTTTAGCCACTGAGTATATATGTTCATCTTTAGATTCTATAATGTTGTTATATAACTTTAGAATAGTATATTCTGCGTCTCCCCAAATGATATAGTCTACATATTCAGTATCTTTAAATAGTTTTTCTTTTATGCTTTTTACTTGCCATCCAGACATTACTATTTTTATATTACTATTATATTTTTTAATTATTTCAGCTATTTTTATTGATTCCAAATATTCCCAAGAGCAAGTACAACTTATTCCAACTAGAACCGTATCTGGTCCTAGCCATGGTAATATTTCTTCTTCCCTTATATCATTTACTTTTATTATTTTATTTTCAATATTTGCATCATCAAAGATTGATGAACATATCAGTAACCCAGGATTCATATATTTGCATCCCTTAGTTAAGGCTATAGGTATTTTATATGTTGGATATGATAGCTTCATATATGGTGGACTTATTAATAATACTTTGCTCATATCTTCTAATTCTCATTTCGTTTAACTAGTTTTCTTTTGTGTGATTCTAAGTCTACCAATCCAATTGCTTCTCTTAATTCATACATTGATTCATCTGCAATTGTTTTTACTTTCTTTGTACCATTATAAAGTAATTCGAATACCTTTTCTCTATCTTCTAAATATGGTTTCATTCTTTCTCTCATTGGTGTTAGTAAGTTGTCTAAAACTTCTATTAGTATATCTTTAGCTTTCCTTTCAGTAAGCTTATTCGAAATGTAAGCATTATTTATGCACTCATATTGATCTGGTGCAAAAATCTTAATATATTCCATAACGACATTTAATCCATTTTCATAAGAATCAACCCATTTCATGTTGTTTACTTTTCTTATTACCTCTTCGTGGCTATCTCTTATGTAAATTGCATTATCTAATGATTTACTCATTTTATTTGAGCCGTCTGTTCCTACTATATGATTGTTATCTGTTGTTATATAGTCTGGAATTTTAAAATCAGCACCAAATTCTTCATTTATATACTTGATGATATTCTGAGTAATAACTACATGATCTATATTATCTTTTCCTACAGGCACTATATCGGCTTTTAAAGCAAATATATCAGCAGCTTCCAAAACTGGGTAAGCTACTAGTCCAAGTGATACTTCATCTTGATTTGAGTGCTTGCTCATTTCTACTAAACTAGGTGTGTTATTAACTCTATCTAGTTTTACATAGTTTTGGAATATACCAAATATATGTGACAAATATGGTATTTGAGATTGTAAATAAAATGTTGTTTGTTTTGGGTCAATTCCCATACCTATGGCATCAATAATCATGTTAAGCGAGTTTTCAAATATTGTATCTATTTCTTTTTTTGTTGATTTAGTAGTCAACATGTGAATGTCGGATATTATAAAATAATTATCATAATCTTTTTGCATATCAGCGAATGTTTTGAAAGCACCAACATAATGACCTAAATGTAGTTTCCCTGTTGGTCTTCCACCTGAAAGCATTATTTTACTCATTTTATTTTAACCTCCTAACTCTAACTAAATCTCCGTTGTTTACTCCATACTTTTCTGCAAAATGATCTCTAACTGTTCCTATTTCTGTAAAACCAAAAGAACTTCCTGGATATATTATTATTTCTCCATCATTTCTTTCCATCATTCTCTTATTATAAACAACTTCAAGTTTATTATCATTAAATTCTATTTCATACTTGTCACCATTATTTGGTTCAGTTTCAAATTTATGGAAAAGTTTAAGATTACCAAAGTTATCTATATGCATGACTGTTCCTTCTTCCATATCAACATGTCTAATCTTTTCTATTGGAAATTTATTACCTAGTTCATTAATAGGTACTCCGCTTGCTATTTTTCCTACAGCTGGAGCATGCACATATTTTCCTCCGAACGGAACAAATCCTGGATCATATAATTCATATAATTCTTCACAACCAAAATCATTTATTAGCCAGCTAAATGCACCGGTGTTAGTACCTTCAAATATTAAATTTTTTCTTTTGGTTTTTCCCACTATTCTTTCTGTACGAAGTTTTAAAGGATTAACTATAACGCATATTATAGTTCCTTCTGGATATATTTCTGCTATTAGTTTTACTAAAAAATTTACATTAACAATACTGTATGAATCTACCGGAACTACTGGTTCAATACAAACATCATAGTCATTGCAATTACTGTATATCGAACCTCTTATTTCTTGCCACGCTACATCTACACAGTCTGTTAATACTACTACTTTTCTTTTCATTTATTCCCCCGTTCTATCAAACTTGCAGTCGGTCAATGTTAGTTTCAGCTTTTTAAATATTTGTCTTCCGCCCCATCCAGTGACCATACAATCATTCAAGTTTAATTGTTCATTTATATTTTCTAAATCTTCTAATGTTTGCCCTTCAATTCCTAAATATGCTTCGCAACCAGGCCATTTTATAATATTTACTGATACGTTGTCCTTTTCATATTTAGTTATTATTCTTTCTTGATAGCCTGTTTCTTCCATTAAGTATGAATCCATAAACATTTTTGCTTTCTTTAAACTATCAAATTGAATTATTATTCCTTTTTCAGTTCTATATCTTTCATTTTCAGTATCAAGTAATTTGAATTGAACATTAATTGCTCCGTTAGAAACTTGTATTCTGAAAATAGCATTACTTTCAATTAGTGATTTGTCTTTGAAATCGTATGTGTATATTTTCTGATTTACTTTCTTCTTCTTAAATCCTTTTTCTATTAGTTCTTTTATTACGTTTTGTTCATCAATATCAAATACTACTTCTTCAAACTTATCATCGTTACTGATACTTAAAATACCATTATATTTTTCAAAAGAATCTTTAAGAATTGATTTCATATAGTTAAAATTATTAAACATCAATTCAATTTTTTGTTGTGTACTTAAGTTCTCAAAATCTATAATGTTTCCATTAAAAGCATCTATAGCATATAGATTATTAGGTTTGAAATGAAAGTTATCTATATATACACATGGTTTTACTAATTCTCTTAAAATGTTAGCAAAATGTGATAATTTAACGTTTTCTTTTAAAATAACTCCTCTACTTGACAATAGCAAACTTAGATCATTAAAGTCATATATTTGGTTTTGATAAAGAATCTCACAAAATTCTTTATCAGTAATGTTTTCTATTTTTCCTATTGCAAATCCTAGTGATATTGGAGTACATTTTGATGATACGATAGAACTATCATATTTAATATTAAAGTCAGCATTTTTGCATATTACTGGTCTAGTTTGAAATATGTATATATTATTATTTGCATCAATTCCCCACTCTATATCAACTTCATAGCCAAATCTTTGCTTAATTACATCAATTATATCTACTAGAACTCTTATAAAGCTATCTTTAATATTATCTTTTTCTTGATATGCTATTTCTAAATGTTTAACATTTTCTCCGCCTTCAACCACATTAGTTCCTAAACCTTTAGTTGACTCTATAATATACTTTTTACTTTTATTTACTGGATCACAGCTAAACATTACTCCAGCTTTAACAACGGGTGCAACTGGTTGAATTAATACTGCCATTCCTTCTTTGTTTAAATTAATATTATATATTTTACTGTATAAATGTGAGTTCTTATTATAAAATGATGCATAAACTTTTCTTATTGCATCTATGATTTGCTCATCTTCATAGATATTCAAAAACGAATCATATTGGCCAGATCCACTGAAGAATATTGAATCTTCACATGTTGCTGAACTTCTGACTACTAATTTGTTATTACCAAATTTATTTCTTATAGTTTGTATTATTTCTTTTTGCAATTGTGGGTTTATAACTATATTTTTATAGTCAGAAAAATCAGTGTCTCCATTTTCTTTTATGACTTCTTTAAATAGCGAACTAGGGAGTATTAATGTCTCCGGAACATTTACCCTTTCACTGTCTTTAAATAAGTCCATTAAGATTTTTAAGTTATTTCCTTTCATTCCATAGTTTTGTTTTTTGCCCTTAAAATTATCAATTATTTGTGCCATATTTTATTCTCCTTTTTATCTATCTTTTGTCAGTTTTCTTTTAGCACTTTCTTCCTCTTCAACATTTGTATAAACACTATGTCTTAGTTCCATGTCTTCAAAGTATTCTACTCCTATACTTCTTCTTACTCTCTTTAATACTTCTGCTGCTTTTGCTCTTGCTACTTTACTTCCTTCTTCTAACATGTCATATACATAATCGATATGTTGTTCATAGTAGTGTCTTCT